>NZ_JBFUJN010000011.1:0-175734 GCF_056401335.1 Rhodococcus sp. P4_F3_2 | reverse complement strand
GCGGAAGACCTGCTCACCGGACCCACTCTCGCCTTCGCCGCCAAAGCCGCCGCCGCGAACCAGGTCCTCGTCCACGCATCGCTGTACGAGCGCAGTGAGGCCGAGCACGGACTGGGATTCAACACCGCGATCCTCGTCTCGCCCGAAGGTGAGCTTCTCGCCAGAACCCGCAAGCTCCACATTCCGGTGACGGCCGGATACTACGAGGACACGTACTTCCGCGGCGGTCCGGCGCAGGACGCATACCCCGTCCACGAGGCACTCGGCGCGAAGTTCGGCCTCCCGACATGCTGGGACGAGTGGTTCCCGGAGGTCGCACGTGCATACTCCCTCGCCGGCGCCCAGGTTCTGGTGTACCCGACGGCGATCGGCTCCGAGCCCGATCACCCGAACTTCGACACCCAACCGCTGTGGCAGCAGGTGATCGTCGGAAACGGTATCGCCAACGGCACCTTCATGGTTGTTCCCAATCGCCACGGCAGTGAAGGTCTCATCACCTTCTACGGTTCTTCCTTCATCTCGGATCCGTACGGACGCATCCTCGTTCAGGCTCCCCGCGACGAATCAGCAGTGCTGGTCGCCGATCTCGATCTTCGGCAACGTGAAGACTGGCTTGCACTGTTCCCGTTCCTGGCCACTCGCCGACCCGACACCTACTCGGCTCTGACCGCACCGGTGAACACTGTGGGAGCCAACCGATGACCTGGCGAATGCCCGCGGAAAGTGAACCGCACGAACGCACTTGGATGGCGTACCCCAGCGCCGGATACTCCCTCGGCGACACCGCCGAGGAACAGCACGAAGCGCGCTCGACGTGGGCGGCCGTCGCCCACGCCGTCGCCGAATTCGAGCCGGTCACCGTCGTCGTCGATCCCGCCGAAGTCGAAGAAGCACGAAAGTATCTGTCCGAGAAGGTCGACATCGTCGAGGCACCTCTCAACGACGCGTGGATGCGCGACATCGGGCCGACGTTCGTCCTGTCCGACGAAGGCCGTCTCGGCGGAGTCGACTGGGTGTTCAACGGCTGGGGCGCACAGGGGTGGGCGCAGTGGGACAAGGACTCGAAGATCGGCGCATTTGTCGTCGAACAATCCGGTGCCCAGTTGATCGACTCACCAATCATCAACGAGGGCGGCGGTATTCAGGTCGACGGTCTCGGCACCGTCTTGGTCACCGAAACCGTCCAACTCGATCCGGGGCGCAATCCCGACCTGACGAAGGCCGACATCGAGGCCGAACTCGCCCGCACCATCGGCGCCAAGCACGTGATCTGGCTTCCCCGCGGGTTGACTCGCGATCAGGAGACCTACGGAACGCGCGGACACGTCGACATCGTCGCTGCCATCTCTTCACCCGGAGTGGTACTCGTCCATGACCAACGCAATCCGGTGCACCCCGACTACGCCGTCAGCAAGACGATCATCGAGTTGTTCGAAAGCTCGACGGACGTCGGCGGCCGGCCGTGGAAGGTCATTCGGGTGCCTGCACCCGAAATCCTGCGCGACGACGAGGGATTCGTCGACTACAGCTACATCAACCATCTCGTGGTCAACCGTGGAGTGATCGCCTGCAGCTTCGACGATCCGGCCGACGCCGAAGCGGCCCGGATCCTGTCAGCCGCTTACCCCGGACGCACTGTCGTCACCGTCGACGCCAGACCGCTGTTCGAACGTGGCGGCGGCATCCACTGCATCACCCAGCACCAGCCCGCTGAACAAGACTGACGGCGGCAGAATTAACGGCGACCTCGCATGTAGTCACTCACGACGGCTGCGCCGAGGCCGTCCAGGTCCGGCGCGATGACGCGTCCACCCACCCGGTGCGCCATCCGGTCGACCACCCTGGCCAGACCTGGATCCTCACCGAGACGGAAGAACGTGACCTTGGCGCCCAGCCTGGCCACGGCGTCGAGTGCTCGAACCGTCAAACCGAGGGTTCGCGCACTCGGCGGGTAGTCGAACCTGGCTTCTCCGTCCGCTTCGAGATGAGCCGTCGGCTCACCGTCGGTGACGATCAACACCACCGGCTGCGCATTGGAATGGCGTCGAAGGTGTCTGGCCGCCAACAACAGTGCGTGGTGCAGGTTGGTTCCCTGGTCCCACGCGCCGTCCAAACCGGCGAGCTCCGACGGGCTCAGTACGTGCGCGTGGCGTCCGAAGGCGATCAACTGCAGCTCGTCGCTGCGAAACCGCGTGCTCACCAGATGATTGAGTGCCAGAGCGGTGCGCTTCATCGGCACCCACCGATCCTCCATCACCATCGAGAACGACGTGTCCACCAACAGAGCCACCGCAGCCTGACTACGCTGTTCGGTTTCGGCCACCTCGACATCGACGATGCTCAGCCGCACCGGCATTCGGCCAGGGTCACGTAGGACGGCGTTGGTGATGGTTCTCGTGACGTCCCACGGTTCGGTGTCCCCGAACTCCCATTCGCGGGAAGCTCCGGTCGGTTCGCCCATCGCACCTGCCCGACGCGTATCGCGTTGACCGGTTCGCGACGACAGTTGCCCGGCGACGTCACGCAGAGCGGTCTGTCCGAGCTGTCGCATGGCTTTGGGCGACAAGCGCCATTGACCGTCTGGTGCGCGATCGAAGAAACCCTGTTCCTGCAAAGCCTTTTCGAGATCGGCCAGGGTGCGAGCATCAGCGGCCGCTTCGTCGCCGAGTTGCCGCGCGAGTAGCTCGGGGTCGATGTCGTCGAGCGCTGCGCCTGCATACTGCTGCGACAGTTGATCTGCCAGCGATTCCAGCTCGGCGATTTCCTGCAGGGCACCGGTCCCCTCACCCAACCCCATTCCGTTGTCGCCGCGGAACTGTTGCGAACCTTCCCAGTCCTCACCCGGCCGAGCCGCCTGAAGGAACTGGTCGAGTTGACTCAGCTCACTCATCAGACTCGGATCACCGAACGCCTGCTGCGCCAACGCATCCAACTCGTCACGCTGCTCCTGCGAGAGCGAGTTACGCAATCGTTGTGCGGCCGCCGCGCGCTGCGCCAACGAATCCAGAAGTTCGTCGACGTTGCGCGGGTTGTCCGGGAAATACTGCCCGTGCTTGTCCATGAACTCCGCAAACTGCTCCGGAGTGTCGACGCCCCGAGAGTGCGCCTCGAGCAGTTGATTCAGATCTGCCAGCATCTGGCGAATCTGCTCACGATCCTCGTCGGTAGCGCCCTCGAGTGCCTGCTTCATTCCCGAGAAGCGTTGATCGAGGACCTCACGTCCGAGCAGATCACGAATCTTCTCGTAATCCGCGCGAGCCTGTTCGCTGCGCCAGTTGTAGTCGGCCAGATCTTGCACGGCCTGAGCTGTGGACGGTGGCAACTCCTCGATCCGCATTTCGTTGAATCGTGCGTCGTCGTCGAGAGCACGTGCCAGTTCTTTGCGCTCTTCGAGCACCGCCTTGTCGAGAAGCTTACGAACCTCGTCGAGCGTTCCGTCGAGATTGTTGCGGCGTAGCAGCTCACGTCGACGCCGGTTCGCCTGGGCAGCAAGGTCGTCGAGCCCGCGCATGTCTCGGTTTCCGCGGCGCAGGAGTTCCCGGAGGGCATGGCGCGGCGACGTGCCTGACAACACGTCGTCGCCGATTGCTGCCAAGGCATCGCGCAGATCTACCGGAGGCGCCAGCGGATCGGGACCACCGTCGTACGGCCCGTACCGCGGATTGTGGATCATCACTGCCCCTTACGAATACACCGAGCGGCCGCCCGGGCCTTGATCTTTGGAGATCCGGCGCGCGAGGTAAAGCCCTTCGAGGGCAAGTTCGGCACCGGCGGCACGCTCGCCGTCGGATTGCGCGCCGAGGCGTTCGGCTACTTCGTCCAGGACCTCGAGGTCCGGAAGCTCGTCGAGAAACGCCTTGGCCGTGACAGATTCACCGGTGACGATCGTATTGCCCGTCTCCACAGCAGCAACCAACATCCCGAGGTCGATTCCGCCGAGTCGTACCCGAACCGTATCGGCGGTCGCGCGACGCAGCAGGTGCTCGAGCACCTCCAGTTCCCGTCCCTCTTCACCGGATTCGAACTCGACCTTGCCGCGAAGAACCTCGACCACGGACTCGAGATCGACGGGCCGTGCAACAGGATCGGCCTCGCCGAGCACCGCCGCGCGTCGTACCGCCGCTGCACTGACGGTTTCCGCGCCGGCGACGGCAAATCGTGCCGACACACCCGATCGCTGATCCACCGAGGTGGATTCGCGTAGCAAGCGCGTGAACCTGGCAAGAATTTCGAGAAGGTAGTCAGGCACCTCCGCGGCCAGGTGCGCCTCCTGCTCGATCACCGCGATCTCGCCCGCCAACTCGACGGGGTAGTGAGTGCGGATCTCGGCGCCGAAGCGGTCCTTGAGCGGTGTGATGATGCGCCCGCGGTTGGTGTAGTCCTCAGGGTTCGCGCTCGCGACCAGAAGGACGTCCAACGGAAGCCGAAGCGTGTACCCGCGGACCTGGATGTCCCGCTCTTCCATCACGTTGAGCAAGGAGACCTGGATGCGCTCGGCGAGGTCGGGAAGCTCGTTGATGGCCACGATTCCGCGATGCGCGCGGGGCACGAGACCGAAGTGAATGGTCTCCGGATCGCCGAGGCTCCTACCCTCGGCCACCTTGACCGGGTCGACATCGCCGATCAGGTCGGCGACCGAGGTGTCCGGCGTTGCCAGTTTCTCGGAGTACCGCTCGCTGCGGTGTCGCCAGGCGATCGGGAGGTCGTCACCCAGTTCCTTGGCTCGACGTATCGAAGCCGGTGTGATCGGCTCGTACGGGTGCTCCCCCAGTTCCGAGCCTTCGATGACGGGAGTCCACTCGTCGAGCAGGAGCCCGAGAGTGCGAAGCAACCTCGTCTTTCCTTGACCTCGTTCGCCGAGCAGAACCACGTCGTGGCCGGCGATCAGCGCCCGCTCGAGTTGCGGGGCGACCGTGTCCTCGAACCCGACTATCCCGGGCCAGGGGTCACGGCCGTCCCGCAACGCGGCGAGAAGGTTCTCTCGTAGTTCTTCCTTGACACTTCGCTGTACGTGTCCGGAGGCGCGTAGCTCTCCGAGGGTTTTTGCGACAGTCACCACTCCACGCTACGAGTGTTTGCGGGGTTTCGCCTCTCGCCGAGGAAGTTCGGTCGCTCAGCCCTCGATGTTCTCGGGATTCATCCAGATGATTTCCCAGATGTGGCCATCGGGATCCTGGAAGCTGCGGCTGTACATGAAGCCGTGATCCTGCGTCGCGTTTCCTTCGGAACCGCCGGTCGCGAGCGCCTTGTCGACGAGGGTGTCGACGGCCTCACGGGTCTCGGCCGAGAGACCGAGCAGCGCTTCCGTCGACGTCGAGGTGTCGGCAATGCCCTTGGTGGTGAAGGTCTTGAAGAAGGGCTCGGCCAACAGCATCACGACGATGGTGTCACTGATGACCATCGACGACGCATTCTCGTCGGAGAACTGCGTGTTCTTGGAGTATCCGAGGCCCTCGTAGAAGGTGGTGGCCTTGCCGAGGTCCTTGACGGGCAGGTTGAGGAAGAACATCGGCTGCGGGTTTGTCGCCATGAAAGGTCCTTTCCGAGACTTTGCTGTGCGCCTTTATTAACCGCCGGCGGTTAATAAAGGCGCACAGTAGACCTAAACTCCACCCATGGATACCTGGGTGTTGCCCGCCATGCTCGGTCTCGGACTCGCCGCAGCGTCCGGAATGCGAACCTTCCTGCCGCTGCTGATGCTCAGCGCTGCCGTCCACTTCGAACTGTTCGGGATCACCGTCGGCGAGTCGATGCGGTGGATCGGATCCACCGGCGCGCTGGCGGCATTGGCAATAGCCGCGGTGGTCGAACTGGGTGCCGACCTCATTCCCTTCGTGGACAACGCACTCTCGGTGATCGGGAACGTCACCGGGCCCATCGCCGGAGTGATCGCGGCCTGGGCGGCCTTCAGCCATCTCGACCCTGCGATGGCCGCGTTGGCGGGCATCATCGTCGGAGCGCCGACGGCGCTGACGTTCAGCGCCGCCCAGACCGGCACTCGCGCGGTCAGTACGGCCACTACCGGTGGACTGGCGAATCCCGTCGTCTCCGTCATCGAGGATGTGCTGACTTTCTTCACCTCGTTGATCGCGATGATCTTGCCGCTCCTGATCATTCCGCTGCTCGCCGCACTCTTGTGGTTCAGTTGGCGCGGATGGCGACGTGTCCGGAGTCTGCGCACCGCCTGAATCTGTGGACCTGGTAGACAAGTCGTCATGTCCGACACCGAGATCTCGTTCCAATCCGGCGACGTCACCCTGTACGGGAGTCTTCGCCTGGCAGCCTCACCCGACTCCCCGGCGCCGGCCGCGCTGATTCTGGCCGGCAGCGGCCCCACCGACCGAAACGGCGACAGCGCACTCCTCGAAGGCGACATCGGAACTCTGCGGTTCATCGCGGATCTTCTTGAAAATCAAGGCATTTCAAGCCTGCGTTACGACAAGCTCGGCAGCGGCGAAACCGCCCTCGGCGACTACGAGATCGAGGACATCGCCGATCTCGGCTTCAACACATTCGTCGACGCCGCCTCCGACGGACTTGACTACCTCGCCGGACAACCCGGCGTCGATCCCGAGCGACTGTTCGTCGTCGGACACAGCGACGGCGCCGTCGTCGCGCTGGCACTTGCCACGGCGAAAGAGGGCACAAGAGTCAGCGCCCTCGCACTGCTCGAGCCACTGAGCGTCAGGCTTCTCGATCTACTCACGACGCAGATTCACCGCCAGCTCGACGCCGTCGTCGGCGCCGGACAGTTGCCGGTCGAACTGGCTGACGAACTGCGCGTAGCGCTCGCCGACGCCGTCGAGTCTCTTCGGACCGAGGGCACGGTTCCGGATGATCTACCCGAACCGCTGCAGAACGCGGGACTCGTTCACGCCAATGCCAAGGCACTCGCCGAGGAAGACGCACTGGACCCGGTTGCGCTCGTAACGGCGCTGCCGGCAGGCATGCCCGTTCTCACCAGCTGCTCGGACAAGGACATCCAAGTAATTCCCTCCGACGTCGCGGCACTCGACGCCGCGCTCTCACATACCGCGCTGACTTCAGTGCGGATGCGCAACGCCAACTTCGTGCTCAAGGACATCGGCGAAGAACAGTCCACCGGGGCCGACTACGTCGCTCCGCTTCCGTACTCGGCAGAGTTCGCGGAGCCCTTCACAGCGTGGGTCCGCTCGTTCTCCTGATCACGTACAGACCGAACGTCCTCTTTTCCGGGTAGAAAGTTCCCTCCGCGAACCATCGCGGAGGGACTTCTGCTTTCTACGCCTGACCTGCAACAAAGGCTCTCTCAATCCAGCGAACCCGGGGACAGAAGTCACCCGGAGTTTACGTTCGCGGCGCTTTTTATTGGTGCGAACCCTCGATCCGTGCTGTACGGTCATCCATTAACCAGCAACGCCACACAGAAAGGAACGGACGTCATGTCGCTACACCCGAACTTTGCATCCGTACCTGCGTGGCGCAGCTGCACCGCAGGCAAGCACATTTTTTCGGCCGCAATGTCGGCCAAGCACATGGGCAACAAGCGCGGTGTACCCCGAGAATGATCCCCAGTTTCACCGGATTCGTTCTCGGGCACCCAGGGCAAACGCCTCGGGTGCCTTTTCTTTTACCTTTCACACGCAGGAGCACCAGATGAAACTTCGAGTCAACCAACTGTCCATCGCGCCGCCGTATGTCGATCTGCCCGGTGACCTCACCGGATACGCCGTCACCCTGGATCTTTCGCACTCCGATGCTGCCCACGAAGCCACCCTCGGCGCACTGATCAGCGAGATCCGCAGTCGCGGAGCCTCACGCGTGGTCATCACCGGCTCACCCCGCGAACTCCAGGGCACCCACAGCAGCGCAGCCTGAAAGAACCGGGCCGGCCTGAAAGCAGAACGGGCCCCGAACTCCCGTTGAGGAGTCGAGGCCCGCTACCGAAGCAGAAAGTCAGTGCGCGAAGTGGCGCGCACCGGTCAGATAAAGAGTGACACCGGCTTCCTTGGCCGCGGCAATCACCTCGTTGTCGCGAACCGAACCACCCGGCTGCACAACAGCCTTGACGCCGGCGTTGAGAAGAACCTGCAGACCGTCGGGGAACGGGAAGAACGCGTCCGAGGCCGCAACCGACCCTACGACGCGGTCACCGGCTCGCTGAACAGCAAGATGCGCTGCATCGACGCGGTTGACCTGGCCCATACCGACGCCGACGGACGCGCCGCCGGAGGCCAGCAGGATCGCGTTTGACTTCACCGATCGGCTGGCACGCCAAGCAAATTCGAGGTCAGCGAGAGTCTCGGCATCTGCAGCCTCACCGTTGGCGAGAGTCCAGTTGGCCGGGTTGTCGCCGTCAGCGTCCAGAACGTCGCGCTGCTGGAGCAAGGTACCGCCAGAGATCGGACGCAGTTCGATTCCGGTAGCGGTCGGAGCGGCAGCCTTCAGAACACGAATGTTCTTCTTACGCTGCAGAACCTCGACAGCCCCGTCTTCGTACGAGGGCGCGATGACAACCTCGGTGAAGATATCGGCGATCTGCTCTGCCAGTTCGACGGTGACCTCACGGTTGGCTGCGATGACACCACCGAAAGCACTGACCGGATCACAAGCATGCGCCTTGCGGTGGGCGTCGGCAATGTCGGTGCCGATGGCGATGCCACACGGGTTGGCGTGCTTGATGATTGCGACGGCCGGATCAGTGAAGTCGTAAGCTGCACGCCACGCTGCGTCGGAGTCCGTGTAGTTGTTGTACGACATCTCCTTGCCGTGCAACTGCTCTGCTTGAGCCAAACCTGCAGGCGCAGCCGGGTTTTCGTACAGCGCGGCATCCTGGTGCGGGTTCTCGCCGTAGCGAAGGACAGCGCTGCGGTTCCAGGTAGCACCGACCCAGGCGGGGAACAGCGAACCGTCCTCGTCAGCTGCGATCGTGCTCGTCATCCAGCTTGCAACAGCGACGTCGTACGACGCAGTGTGCTGGAACGCCTGCGCCGCAAGCACAGTGCGCTCACGCAAGGTGAATCCGCCACCGGCAACGGCAGTCAGGACATCGGCGTAACGAGCCGGATCGACCACGACGGCAACCGACGGATGGTTCTTGGCTGCAGCACGCACCATCGACGGGCCACCGATGTCGATCTGCTCGACGCACTCGTCCGGGCTAGCGCCCGAGGCAACCGTCTCGGTGAAGGGGTACAGGTTCACGACGACCAATTCGAAGGTCGCGATGCCGAGTTCCTCGAGCTGAGCGAGGTGATCCGGCTTGCGGGTATCGGCGAGAACGCCGGCATGGACGCGCGGATGCAGCGTCTTCACGCGGCCTTCGAGGCATTCCGGGAATCCGGTCAGAGCCTCGACCGGCGTCACGGGGATTCCGGCGTCGGCAATCTTCGACGCGGTCGAACCGGTCGAGACCAACTCGACACCGGCCTCGTGCAGGCCCGTGGCCAGCTCGATCAGACCACTCTTGTCGTAGACGCTGACAAGTGCACGGCGCACAGCCTTGCGTTCACTCACTGGGGATCACGGCCTTTCGTCCATCGGAAACCACTCCGCGCGTAGCAACAGCGGCGATGACGTCCGCCAACAACCGTCGCTCCACAATTTTGATGCGTTCATGCAACGAAGACTCGGTGTCGTCGTCATGCACCGGCACAGCTTCCTGCGCCAAGATCGGCCCGGTATCAACTCCGCCGTCGACGAGATGCACCGTGGAACCGGTGACCTTCACGCCGTACGCCAGAGCGTCGGGAACCGCGTGCGCGCCGGGAAAGGCAGGCAGCAACGCGGGATGAGTGTTGATGATTCGGCCGCCGAAACGCGCGAGAAAGCTGGGGCCGAGGATTTTCATGAAGCCTGCACTGACCACGAGATCGGGTTCGTGCTCGGCCACCGCTGCTGTCAGCGCCTCGTCCCAGGCGGCACGATTTTCATAAGTCTTGATCGAGACCTTGAAGGACGGGATCTTCGAATCCGCAGCGTGCTCGGCGGCGAGGCAGTCACGATCTACCCCGACGGCAACGATCTCGGCCGGGTATCCCTCGGCGTGCGAAGCCTCGATCAGCGAAGTCAGCAGGGTTCCCGCGCCGGAAGCGAGTACGACTACCCGCGCGATCGAGTCGCGAAATTGGACCCCGTCGGGCATTGTCGGCTGCGGATTGTCGGCCGAGGCAGTCAGCGCACTACTCCTGAGAACTGGAAGATGATGCGGCCGGAGTATCGGCCGCATGACAGCCTAGTCGCTGGACTTCTGCGGCTTCGAGGGCAGGTCGGTCTCCGGCTCGGCCCCGGCTGCGGAGTCGGCTGTGGGGTCCGCCTCGGGTGCCGCGACAACCTCGGCGTCGACTACTTCGATCTCGACGGTTTCCTCTGTCACTACCTGCACGGGTTCGCCTGATTCCTCGACGATTTCCGCTTCGACGACCTTGGTGACAACGACCGCAGATTCCTGGGCCAGCACTTCGCCCGTGTTCTCGTCGTCCTCGTCTTCCGGTGTGGCCGCGGCCGTGATCGCAAGTTCGGGCTCGACTGTTCGAGCCGGTTCAGCCGTCGGGGGCGCAACCTCGTCCTTCATGTGTCCGCGGTGTGAGAACCACATCGCGAACAGCGCCGAGACCGTTCCGAACAATCCCAGCCACGCAAAGGTCAGAAGACCGAAGCCCCACCACAGGACCTCGACGGTGCCGAACTGCCCGAGGTCTCCCCCGGCAGCAAGAGCGAGCAGCGCCATGACGACGCCGGCACCGGCAGCTGCCGTCAGCACTGCGAGCACACTGTCCTGCCCGGCGATGCGTCGAGCGCAATCACGGCCGAGCATCATGCCCACCGCTGCCGGAACGATCAACAACACGGGCCAGATTCCACCGGCGACGCCTTCCGGAATCGCTCCGAGAAGGGGCAAGGGTGGCAGGTCACCGCCGATGTTGCCGAACACGCTGATGGAGACATTGCCGAAATCGGCCGTCGATCCCGTCATCACCGCGGCTGCGCCGACCACGAGGTTCGGCAGATAGAGCAGCGACAACACCGTTAATCCCAGTACGCCGACAAACCCGTTGCCGCGCGCGAGTAGGTCACCGACCGTCGACCACGACACGAGTAGTGACACCACGACGGCCACGGCGCCCGCAGCCAACAGCGCTGCCGACGCAGCCGTTGCCGGTCGAAGAGCGGCAGATGCCCACGGCGGAATCTCGGCGACGACCCGATCCCAGTGCGCAGCAGCAACACCGACGGACGCGGCGATCAGGTGAATCCCGGCGACCCAGCCGAAAGCAGCCAACGTGTTGGGGCTAGACAGCGGAATGGCTGCGGAGGCGTCGGCAACCACGGCGAGAGCGATTGCCGTGATAGTCAACGGTCCGGCTACCGCGGCCCCCACCAGGCGGAGGGTGTCGTCACGGGAGTCGGTGTGCACCGCAGTCGACGCGCATCGGCGTGCAACCACCCACATCATGACGGCCGTCGGAAGCAAAGGCAGTACACCGAGTTGGACGCCGCTGATAGTCGCCGGCACCTGGTGGATGACCAACCATGTGGTGGCAATGGCGCCGAAAGTTCCGGTCAGGTCGCTGCTCGCCGATACCAAGGTGACCACAACGACAGCCGCGATCAGCAGCATCGTCAGACCCGACGGCCGGAAGGCGACCGTCAGCAGCTTGCGCGCCAGGTCCGGGTTCGGTGCCGGGCGACCGCCGCCGACGCGGCCGCCGCCAGTACGACCACGTCCGGGTCGTGAGGACGCGGGACGGGACCGGGTGCCATCAATCAAAGAACTCATCCCCTCGAGGGTTTCACTCGATAGTGCGCCGCGCACTCAGGCGCGCCGTCGGGCTCACGGAATGTGGCCTCCACCCGCAGCGGGTCGGAGGCCACATTCATGTTCGTGAAACGAAGTAGTACTACTGCTGACGCTCGTCGGGGTTCTGCGAGCCGAAGACCTTGGTCTCGGCCGCGGAATCGCTGCTGCCCTGGTCAGGCTCAGCAGACGGCGTCGGCGCTTCGAAAGTGGGCGGCTCGAAGCCCGTCGGCTGCTCGGTCGAGCCAGTCTGCTGCTGGTTGTACGGCTGGCCGTAACCGCGCGGAGCGGTGAACTGATCCGACGAGTAACTCGGGTTCGGCTGACTCGCGGGCTGCGAGGTCAGCGGATAGTAAGACGACGTCGTCGCGGCCGAGTCGGTCTGTGCGGGATTCTGCACCGGGTTCTGACCGTAGGGAGACGCAGTCTGGCCGTAAGGCGGCTGCGAAGCAGTCGGGTCGGCGGGGGCGGCGTGCGCTCCCCCGTATCCCTGCTGCTGCGCCTGCCCGTACTGCGGATTCTGCTGGTACTGGCCCGGCTGCTGAGCCTGCTGCGGCTGGCCGTACTGAGCCTGTCCATATCCCTGTGGCTGACCTGGCGCCTGCCCCGGCGCCTGGCCCTGGGGCTGGCCATAGCCCTGCGGCTGACCGTACTGCTGAGCTACCGGACGCGGCGCGGGAGCCTTCAGGATTCCGATCTCGAACAACAACGCGGCGACTGCGACGACCGTCTGCACGAACGAGAGGATCAGCACGATGATCAGACCCCAACCGAGGCTGATGTCGACGTAGTCGCTGGTACCTACGGAGAACGCGGCGAACACCAAAGCGAAGAAACCCGTGAGGGTGAGCGCTGCGGCAATACCTGCATACGACTGCTTCGGGAGGAGCGATACGCCTGCGACCACACCGCCGGCGAAAACGAATCCGAGGCCGTAGATGCTCGACTCGAAGAAGCTCGAACTGGTGTCCAGACCGCTACCGATGCCGCTGCTGCTTCCACTGATCGACGTGAAAGGCGCAAAACCGAGTAGGAAATTGATCAGGCCGAGTGCCGCGACGGCGATGAGCAGGATGAATCCGAGATTCTTGGTTCCACCGCCCGCTGCCGGCTGATTCGGTGGCCCGAAGCTGGGCCCTTGCGGCGTGAACGTCATGACTTCTCCTCGTAGACGGTCTTCGATGGTTACCAGCGTATGTGTCTCGACTTCGCACGCTAACACCGACAGGAGACAATGGGCAGATGCCCTTCACCCTCGCGCCCGGCGCCGACCATGTCGTCGAAACCGAGGTGAAGCACTCACGATTCATCGCCGCGCTTCGCCGGATCGACGACGCCGAAGCCGCCACGGAGTTCGTCGCGGAGCAGAAGTCGCTGTATCCCGATGCGCGCCATCATTGTTCGGCTTTCGTGATCGGATACGAAGCGAACTCACGCGTCGAGCGTGCACACGACGACGGCGAACCAGGCGGGACAGCTGGGGTGCCGATGCTTCAGGTTCTCAAGTCTCGAGATCTGGTCGATGTGATTGTTGTCGTCACGCGCTACTTCGGCGGAATCAAGCTCGGCGCCGGTGGATTGGTCCGCGCGTATTCGGGAGCCGTCTCGGTTGCTCTCGATTCGGCCGAGCTTGTGGCCAGGGAGAGGAAGATCCTGCGCACTTTGGCGATCCGGCACTCAGAGGCCGGTCGGGTGGAAGCGGAACTGAGAGCGCGGGGCGTCTCGGTGCTCGGAACTACGTACGGATCGAAGGCGGTGATGACGCTCGCCGCCGGTGACGCCGACGATCTCGACTCGATCGTCGCATCCATCACATCCGGTGCCGGGCAGTTGGAACCTGCCGGGTCGATGTGGGTCGATACCACTGTGCGTGGTTAAGGAGTCCGGAGACTCCCTAACCACGCACGGGGGCGAAGCCCCTTACAGGGACTGAAGAATCTCGCGAGCGAGAGCAGCAGTGGCGGACGGCGTCTTGCCGACCTTCACGCCTGCAGCTTCGAGAGCTTCCTGCTTTGCCTGAGCCGTTCCCGAGGAACCGGAGACGATGGCGCCTGCGTGGCCCATGGTCTTGCCTTCGGGAGCGGTGAAGCCAGCCACGTAGCCGACGACCGGCTTGGTGACGTTGGCCTTGATGTAATCGGCTGCACGCTCTTCCGCGTCGCCACCGATTTCACCGATCATCACGATGACCTTGGTCTCGGGATCCTTCTCGAACGCCTCGATGGCGTCGATGTGGGTGGTTCCGATGACCGGGTCGCCGCCGATGCCGATGGCGGTGGAGAAGCCGAAGTCACGGAGTTCGTACATCATCTGGTAGGTCAGGGTGCCCGACTTGGAGACCAGGCCGATGGGGCCGGTGCCTGCAATGTTGGCGGGCGTGATGCCGACGAGGGCCTCACCCGGGGTGATGATGCCGGGGCAGTTCGGTCCGATGATGCGCGTCTTCTTGCCCTTGGACTCGTTGTACGCCCAAGCGTAAGCGGAGTCCTGAACCGGGATGCCCTCGGTGATGACCACGAGGAGCGGGATCTCCGCGTCGATGGCCTCGACGATGGCGTCCTTCGAGAAGGCCGGGGGAACGAATGCGATGGAGACGTCTGCGCCGGTCTCCTTGATTGCCTCTTCGACCGTCGCGAAGACGGGGAGCTCGACAGGGGAACCGTCAGCAGCAACGTGCGAGACCGTGGTGCCGGCCTTGCGAGCGTTGACGCCGCCGACGACCTGGGTGCCGGCCTTGAGCATCAGAGCGGTGTGCTTGGTGCCCTCGCCGCCGGTGATGCCCTGGACGATGACCTTTGAATCCTTGGTGAGGAAGATTGCCATTGTTCTGTGAGTCCCTTACTTCGCTGCGTGAGCGAGTTCGGCGGCCTTGTCGGCGGCCTCGTCCATGGTTGCGACGACCGTGACCAGCGGGTGGTTGGCCTCGGCGAGGATGCGACGACCCTCTTCGACGTTGTTTCCGTCCAGGCGAACGACGAGCGGCTTGTTGGCCTCGTCGCCCAGGGTCTTCAGTGCGCCGACGATGCCGTTGGCAACTGCGTCACACGCGGTGATGCCGCCGAAGACGTTGACGAACACGCTCTTGACCTGTGCGTCGTTCAGGATGACGTCGAGGCCGGCAGCCATGACTGCAGCGGAAGCTCCGCCGCCGATGTCGAGGAAGTTGGCGGGCTTGACGCCACCGTGGTTCTCGCCGGCGTATGCGACGACGTCCAGGGTGGACATGACCAGGCCTGCGCCGTTGCCGATGATTCCGACCTCACCGTCGAGCTTGACGTAGTTGAGGTCGTTTTCCTTGGCCTTGAGCTCGAGGGGATCGGTAGCGTCGCGATCCTCGAATGCCTCGTGGCCGGGCTGACGGAACGCCGCGTTCTCATCGAGGGTGACCTTGCCGTCGAGGGCGAGGATCTGATCGTCAGGCGTGCGAACGAGGGGGTTGACCTCGACGAGGAGTGCGTCCTCGTTGATGAAGACCTCCCACAGCTTCTGGATCGTGACGGCCGCTGCGTCGAGCACCTCTGCGGGCAGCTTTCCTGCCTCGGCGATGCTGCGCGCGAACGCGAGGTCGACGCCCTTGACTGCGTCGACGGGGATCTTGGCGAGAGCGTCGGGGTTCTCCTCGGCGGTGACCTCGATCTCGACGCCACCCTCTACCGAGCACATGGCCAGGTAGGTGCGGTTGGTGCGGTCGAGCAGGAAGGAGATGTAGTACTCCTCGGCAATGTCACTTGCCTCTGCGACCAGCAGCTTCTTGACGACATGGCCCTTGATGTCCAGGCCCAGGATTGCCTCGGCGTTTGCCACTGCGGCATCCACGTCGGGCGAGTACTTGACGCCACCGGCCTTGCCGCGGCCGCCTACCTTGACCTGTGCCTTCACCATCACGGGCTTACCGATTTCTTCGGCAATCTCGCGTGCGCCGGCGACTGTGTCTGTAACACGTCCAGCCGAAGTCGGCACTCCGTGCTTGGCGAAGAGTTCCTTCGCCTGGTATTCGAAGAGATCCATCTGCTCACCGTCTCGTCTGCGTTGTCACCCGCTCGAGGGGTAGGAGCGGGTCTGTTCTGGACTTTAACCAGTTGCCGCGTTCGGTTTGCGCCCGCACTGATGCTATGTGGCCCAAGTCACGCGCAAATGCGCAATGAGGCACGCCTCACCGATCGAGCAAGGTGGCCACACCGAATTTGTCAAGCATCAGTCTCACTGATTCTTGCGCTCGAGAACGCTGCAACGAGAAGCAACACTATGCCCGTGGCCGCTGTGATCGCACCCACCCCCACGGTTGCGTCCGATATGCGCGATGACGTGAGCGGCCACTCACTGACGTACACCAGAGCTGCCACGGCAGATCCGATCAGCAATGCCGCGCCTCGAGCCGGCCGCGCAGACGCTGCGATCACAGCGGCGATCACGACGGTGACGCCGACGAGCAGTTGCCCCCAGACGTCAATTCCCCACGGCCACTCCAGAACTGACGCCGCTGTGTAGGCGTCACCCCGATAGAGGGGAAGCGCGGTCCCGATCAGGACTGCGACTGCGCCGATCCCACCGACGAGAAGCACCAGCCCTCTCGAACCGCCGTCTAACGACGTGTCGACGTCTTCACGTTCTGCGCTTCCCGCCAGCCAGACGAGCAGTCCCGTCGCCGCAGCGAGGAAAGCCGCGCCACAAAGCACGAAGGCGCCGGCACCTAACCCGACGCCTGGTACGTCCGTCGCGATGAYCGCCGACTGCATGACAGCCGCGACGCCCATCACGACGGTGGTCCACAGCACTCCGACGGCCGGACGCACCACGGCGGCGCGGCCCGGGGCAAACAGGCCCAGCGCGGCGAGGAGCAATACGGCAGCCGCGAGCAGGACAACTCGAGACGACAGCATCGACGGCTCCGGGATTCCATCCGGCAACGACAGGACAGGCAAAGCCGAGCCGACGCCCGCAACAGCCGCAGTGATGATTGCGGCGGTACCGGCAACGCGGTGAAGTCTGTTCACCCGCGCTTGCGCCGCCCGGGACTGAGCCACCATCGCTGCCTTGAGCGCACCCTTTGTTGTCTTCGCAGGCGCGCGGACCACACTTTCAGCGGGAATCGCATCCGTTTCACGCCTGGATGCGAGGTAAGGCGCTGAAACTCCGATCACGACGATGACCACGGCGGCCAGTGCCCCGACCACGGATCCCGAACCGACGCCGATCCGATCGCCGGCCGCGAACCCAGCCACCACCCTGGTTCCACTGACTGCGAGTGCGCCGAGGCCGACACCGATCAGGGCGCCGCAGCCCACCGGCAGCGAGATGGACGTCAACGCCGCCGCGACCGCAACGAGCACCACGACGCCCACCAATCCTGTACCGACGGCGGTGGCCGACACCGAGTCGACGAGCGGTTTGACCAGAAAGATCGGATCCTGCGAACTGAAGGAAGGACCGAACAGGGAGAGCACGAACACCACTGCGGCCAGAATCAGCAGCGCTGTCGGCCACGCGCCGATCCGTCCGCCAACCGATCGCCCGTCGAATTCCGCGGCGCGAGCGCTGCCGTATCCGTCCCGTTCCGATTCACGATGGACAGCGACAAGTCCGAGCACCCCGGACAGGACAAGAAGGCAGTGTCCCGCGAGCGCGAGATAAGCGCCCGGACCCGCATCGATCGAACCCGCCGAAATCGGACGGAAAAGGTCCAAGCGGTTTGCATCGATTGCGTCGACGAACAACTGGACGTCGAGAATTGCCGCTCCGAGCGACACCGCTCCGATACCGGCCAGGAGTCCACCGGCCAAGGCGGGCCTGCGGCCCGAGGTGAGCACTGCAACCAACGGCACGATGATCGTGCAGACGGCCGCGAAGAGAGCGGCAGAAGCAAGAGCCCCCGTCGTGTCGACCCCGCGGCCACTCCCGACTCCGACGACGGGGCTGGCCGCCACTCCGACGGCACCGAGCAGTCCGATTACCGCCGCGAGTGGCGCCCCGGACTTCACTCCGGGGTCGTCGAAACGCGCCTGCRACGTAGTTCCAGGTGTTGTGGACACTCGATCGACGGTAGTGCCTGAATGGACCGGTGATCCGGTTGTGACACGCGTGATCACGAAACGAGATGATTCGTCCGTTTTGCCCGTATCGACATATTCCCAGGTCAAGCTGTGAGGCACGTCACATAATCGGACAGGTTTCCGCTACGGCTTGCGCCCATCGCAATCATTTCGTTACCGTCAGTCGGTCTAAGTCACGGGCTGATCACGAACTCGAGGAGAGAACCGGCATATGCATCACCGCAGCCAGTTCACCGCTAGTAGGTTCTCGAACTCAGCTCCAGACGAGGTCACGACCACTTATCCAACGCACTCGGCCAGGCGTTACACCGAGACCAAAAGTTCTGAGATCTCTACCGATATGTTCACTCGAAATTCATCCTCCACGTCGTCAGATTCCGACTCTCACGAGTTCGTCGAGTCCGACGTGATCAGCACCCCCACTTACGCCTCCTCCGCACCGACAGTCGATGTCGAATCTCCGGTTCGCCGCAGCGGTGCTCACCGACTCCCCACCCCTCCCTCTGCTCTCAAGGGCCGCGCCGCCGTTCTGGCAGTTGCAGCCGGCGCAGTTGTCGCCGCGGGCCAGGCAGTTGTCAACGACGGTTCCTCTTCCGCCGCCGACCACTCGGAAGTTGCACTCGCCAACGAGTCCTCCGCGATCGGCACCACCGCAGAACCGCAGGCCGCTCAGTTCGCTCCGGCCACCTCCACGGCAGCCACCACCGAGGCCGACGCTCCCCAGGTCCTCAACGTCGCAGCACCGACCGACCTCTCCCAGTTCAGCAACCTGCTTGCCAAGGGCCAGCGTTTCAGTGACGAGCGCGCAGCACGCGAAGCAGCTGCCCGTCGCCCGCTGTTCGTCCTGCCGGCAGTCGGCACGTTCACGTCCAACTTCGGCACCCGCTGGGGCACCCTGCACGCGGGCGTCGACATCGCCGCCCCGATCGGGACGCCCATCGTCGCAGTCGCCGACGGCAAGGTCATCGATTCAGGTCCGGCTTCCGGATTCGGCATGTGGGTACGCCTACAGCACGCAGACGGAACGATCACCGTCTACGGCCACATCGACACGTCCACCGTCACCGTCGGTCAGCAGGTCATGGCCGGCGACCAGATCGCCACTGTCGGCAACCGCGGCTTCTCCACCGGCCCCCACCTTCACTTCGAGGTTCACCTCGCCGGCGAGAACAAGATCGACCCCCTCCCCTGGCTCGCATCACGCGGCATCAGCCTCGGCATCGAGCAGGACTGACCGCAAGCCCAACGCTTCTGACAAAAACTTCCGGCCCGCACCTTTCCAGGTACGGGCCGGAAGTTTTTTGTCTGTCTTCTACAGCTTGACCATCGGCACACCGCCGATGAGCATCAACCGCACCTTGCCCGCGCTACCGAAGTCGATGGTGACCGTCGCGGTGGGTCCGGTGCCCTTGGTTTCCAACACGGTGCCCAGACCGTACTTGTCGTGACTGACGCGGTCACCCGTGGCAAGGACCAGAACGTTGTTGCGGCCACGCGCGGCACCGAAACTGGGAGTCGACGCAGCCTTGCCGGACCCTCCCCCGTAGTTCTGCCCGCCACCGTATCCCTGGCCGCCCTGGCTGCCGTATCGGCTTCCGCTGCCGTAACCCGGCCTGCCGCTTCCGAATCCACCACCGGTGCCCGGATCCTCACGGCGCCAATTGATCAGGTCCTCCGGGATCTCCTGGATGAACCGCGACGCCGGGTTCTGGATCGGTTGTCCCCAAGCCGAACGCATGATCGCGCGCGTCAGGTACAGGCGCTGCCTGGCACGGGTGATGCCGACGTAAGCGAGTCGACGCTCTTCGGACAGCTCTGCCGGATCACCGAGGGCGCGCATGTGCGGGAACTGCCCGTCCTCCCAACCGGTGACGAAGACGACCGGGAACTCGAGGCCCTTGGCGGTGTGAAGCGTCATCATCGTGACGACGCCGTCGTCGGAGTCCGGCAGTTGATCGGCGTCGGCGACAAGTGATACCCGTTCGAGGAAGGCGGCGAGCGAACCCGGATCGGGTTCGCCTTCACGCATTGCTGCGGTTTCCTCGTCGTCCGGATCGATCAGTCCGGCCGCGTTTCGTGCGTCGGAGCTGAATTCTCTTGCCACGCTGACGAGTTCGTTCAAGTTGTCGAGCCGCGCGCCGTCCTGTGGATCGCTGCTGGCCGCAAGCTCGGCGCGGTAGCCGGTTCGCTCGAGCACCGCCTCGGCGACCTCACCGATGTCACCGAGTTCGAAGGGTTCGTCCTCGTCGGCGGCCGGCGTCGGCAGCAGGGCCCGCAGCCCGTCCATCATCTCGAGGAACGACGCGATGGCCTTCTGTGACCGCGTATTGAGCAGCGCCACTTTGCCTTCCGCGCCGTCGCGCAGTGCGGCGGCGAAGCTGATGTTGCGATGCTCGGAGTGCACGGCGACGCAGGCTTCGGCTCGATCACCGATACCGCGTCGTGGCGTGTTGAGAATGCGTCGCAGGCTCACGGTGTCGTCTTCGTTGGCGAGGACGCGCAGATACGCGACGATGTCCCGAACTTCCTTGCGCTCGTAGAAGCGAACGCCGCCGACCACCTTGTACGGCACTCCGAGTCGAATGAAGATCTCCTCGAGCGCGCGTGAGGAGTTGTTGGTCCGGTAGAACACCGCGATGTCGGCGAACTTGGTCTCGCCCTGGTCCACCAGCCGATCGATCTCCGAGGCGACAAAAGATGCTTCGTCGTGCTCGTTGTCTGCAACGTAGCCGACGATCAGTTCACCTTCACCCGAATCGGTCCACAGACGCTTTTCACGTCGGCCGGTGTTCTTGGAAATCACGGAGTTGGCCGCAGACAGAATGTTCTGCGTCGAACGGTAGTTCTGTTCGAGAAGGATGGTCCGAGCGTCCGGGTAGTCGCGTTCGAACTCTTCGATGTTGCGGATAGTGGCTCCGCGGAATGCGTAGATCGACTGATCGGCGTCACCGACGACGCACAATTCGGCCGGGGCAACGGCATGGTCGGACTCTCCGGCACCGCCGACCAGTTCACGCACCAGCATGTACTGCGCGTGGTTGGTGTCCTGGTACTCGTCGACGAGCACGTGACGGAAGCGGCGGCGGTAGTACTCGGCGATCTGGGGAAACGCCTGGAGAAGCGCAACGGTCTCACCGATGAGATCGTCGAAGTCGAGTGCGTTCGCCGCACGCAACCGCTGTTGGTAATGGCCGTAGACCTTGGCGATCAGTCGCGGCAGTTCGGCCGGATCCTGATCGGCTGCGACAACCGCCTCCTCCGGTCCGACGAGTTCGTTCTTCAGATTGGAGATGTGAGTGGCGAGAAGCCGCGCGGAGAATCGTTTGGTGTCGAGCTCGAGGTCCTTCGAGATCATCGTCAGCAGTCGACGCGAATCGTCGGAATCGTAGATCGAGAAATTCGAGTTCAAACCGGGCAGGAGCGCCGCCTGTGCTCGCAGGATGCGCACGCAACTGGAGTGGAACGTCGATACCCACATGGCGTTGGCACGCGGTCCGACAAGAGCTGCCACACGCTCGCGCATCTCGGCCGCAGCCTTGTTGGTGAACGTGATGGCCAGGATCTGACCGGGGGTGACACCCCGTTCGGCCAGCAGATAGGCGATGCGACGCGTCAGCACTGCCGTCTTGCCCGAGCCGGCGCCCGCGACGATCAGCAACGGCGAACCGGCATGGACCACGGCCTCGCGCTGTTGCGGGTTGAGACCCTCGAGGAGGGCGTCCGAACCCGCGCCATGTCCCCGCGCGCCGCCCCCGTCGTGCTGGGAATGTCCGTCGTGCTCACCGAGTGCTGGGTACGTGTTCATCGCCTGTCCACGCTACCGGCGTCCACCGACACGGTCGTCAGTGCGTCCACCTGCTGGTAGAGGCACTTGGATTACCTGTGTCGAGCATGGCAAACTGGACGCTATGTTCAGCATTTCCGTTCGCGACAACACGGCCGACCCCGTCGGCCCGCTGTGGCGTTACTTTACGTGCCCCGGACCTCGGTGCACGTGATCTGAACAGCTCACCCGCCCCTGGTCCGAATCGGATCCGGGGCATTTTCGTCAGTGTGCCTGGATCGGTAACGACCCGAGCCGAGACCACGATCCACGCAGTAGGAAGAGGAGACGAATAGCAATGAGCACCCAGGCTGCAGCCCCCAATGGAAATACTGTAAATACTGTAAACACTGCTCCGACAGACGTCGAGATCCCCCAGAGTGAGGCGGAGATCGACGAACTACGGAAAGAAATCGACCGTCTCGACGCCGAGATCCTCGCGGCCATCAAACGCCGCTCCGAGGTCTCCCAAATCATCGGCCGTACCCGGATGGCATCGGGTGGTCCGCGTCTGGTGCACAGCCGAGAGATGAAGGTCCTCGAACGGTTCAACGAGCTGGGCCAGGAAGGCCACACCCTCGCGATGCTGCTCCTGCGCCTGGGCCGCGGACGCCTGGGCCACTAGCGCACACCCAGATTACTTGCGAACGGCTACATCGGATGCCTCTGGCAGTCCCGATGTAGCCGTTCGTGTGTGTATCAGTTCTCGAGCGCGATGTACTTCGTGTTCAGGTATTCCTCGATCCCCTCGGTCCCGCCCTCGCGGCCGAATCCGGATTCCTTCACACCGCCGAACGGCGCTGCCGCGTCCGAGATCACTCCTCGGTTGACGCCGATCATTCCTGATTCCAGTGCGTCGGAGACCCGAAGCGCACGGTCGAGATCCCTCGTGAAGATGTACGCAGCCAATCCGAACTCGGTGTCGTTGGCGGCCGCGATGCCTTCGGCTTCGGTGTCGAAGCCGGTGATCGCGGCAACGGGTCCGAACACCTCTTCCTTCAGTATCCGCGCGCTCGCCGGAACGTCGGCCAACACCGTGGCCGGATAGAAGTAACCCTCACCACCTGGCGCTTTACCGCCCAGTCGAACCTTCGCCCCGGCATCCACCGCATCTGCAACCAACTCTGCGACCGTGTCGAGCTGGTTCTGGTTGATCAGCGGGCCGAGCTTCGTCTCCGGGTCGGTACCCGGTCCCATCGTGAACGCCGCCATCTTCTCGGTCAGCTTGGTCGTGAACTCCTCACGCACGGCGTTGGCGACATGGAACCGGTTGGCGGCGGTGCAGGCTTCGCCTCCGTTGCGAAGCTTGGCCAGTACCGCACCCTCGACTGCCTTGTCTACGTCCGCGTCGTCGAACACGACGAAGGGCGCATTGCCACCCAATTCCATCGACGTGCGGAGCAATCGCTTCGCGGACTTCTCCACCAGCATCTTGCCGACGCCGGTGGAGCCGGTGAAGGTGAGCTTGCGCAGTCGAGGGTCGTCGATGAGAGGGCCGGTCACTTCACCGGATTTCGATGTCGGCAACACCGAGAGGACTCCGTCGGGCAGCCCTGCTTCGGCCATGAGCTGAGCGAGCAGCAGCATCGTCAACGGGGTCTCCGAGGCGGGCTTGACGATGATCGTGCAGCCGGCGGCCAACGCCGGTCCGATCTTGCGGGTGCCCATCGCCAACGGAAAATTCCAGGGAGTGATGGCCAGACACGGTCCGACCGGCGCCTTGGTGACAAGGATCCGGCCGTTGCCCGCCGGCGCCGGCGTGTAGCGCCCGCCGATGCGAACGGCCTCCTCGCTGAACCACCGGAAGAACTCGGCGCCGTATTTGACCTCGGCACGGCTCTCGGCGAGTGCCTTGCCCATTTCGAGGGTCATCAGCAGCGCCACGTCCTCGGCGCGCTCGGTGATCTTCTCGAAGACGGCTCGCAGAATTTCACCACGCTCGCGCGCAGGTGTGCTCGCCCACTTCGACGAGACGGCCACGGCTTCGTCGAGAGCGCGCAGCGCGTCCGCGGGGCTCGCATCGGCGACGTCGGTCAACGATTTTCCGGTCGCCGGATCCGCCACCGGGAAGGTCGCGTTGTTCTCCGCGGGCACGAACCGGCCGCCGACGAACAACTGGGTGGGAACTGATCGAATGAATTCGAATGTGTCCATGGGTTCCATGATGCTCGTCGGAGCCGCGTCCGTCTGCCCGCCAGCGAGACTCACGCGGAAGTTTCCAGCTTGTGCCACTAAAGTCGATGATCGTGAGCACTGACATCACCGGAACCTCAGCCTGGCAGAAACTGCGCGCTCATTACGCCGACATCGAAGGCGTTCACCTGCGAGAACTCTTCCAGGACGATCCAGCCCGCGGGCGAGAGCTGACGATCGACGCCGGTGATCTTCACATCGACTACAGCAAGCATCGCGTCAGCCGCGAGACTCTCGCGCTACTCGTCGAGCTGGCCCGCGAGGCCGGCGTCGAGGCACGACGCGACGCGATGTTCGCGGGCGATCACATCAACAGCTCGGAAGACCGAGCCGTGCTGCACACAGCACTGCGTCTGCCGAAGGATTCTGCTCTGCCCGTCGACGGTCAGGACGTCGTCGCGGACGTTCACGAAGTTCTGGACGCGATGGGCGCTTTCGCGGATCGGGTGCGCAGTGGCGAGTGGACGGGCGCCACCGGCAAGCGCATCCGCACCATCGTCAACATCGGCATCGGCGGTTCCGATCTCGGGCCCGTGATGGTCTATCGCGCGCTACGGCACTACGCGGACGCCGGGATCAGCGTTCGGTTCGTCTCCAACATCGACCCGGTCGACCTGGTCGGGCAGCTCGACGACCTCGATCCGGAGACGACGCTCTTCATCGTCGCGTCCAAGACGTTTTCCACCCTCGAGACGCTCACCAACGCGACGGCGGCAAAGCGTTGGCTGTTCGCCGGTCTGGGCAGCGAAGACGTCTCGGCCGTAGCCAAGCATTTCGTCGCAGTCTCCACCCATGGTGATCGCGTGGCGGAGTTCGGCATCGACACCGCGAACATGTTCGGATTCTGGGATTGGGTCGGCGGGCGCTACTCCGTCGACTCGGCGATCGGCTTGTCGGTCATGTGCGCCGTCGGACCCGTTCGTTTTGCCGAATTCCTCGACGGTTTCCACCAGATCGACACGCACTTCCGAAACCAACCGCTCGAGCAGAACGCGCCGGTTCTCCTCGGGCTCATCGGACTCTGGTACTCCAACTTCTTCGGCGCTCAGTCCCGCGCAGTGCTGCCCTACTCCAACGACCTGTTGCGCTTTCCCGCGTACCTGCAGCAGCTGACCATGGAGTCCAATGGCAAGTCGGTGCGCGCCGACGGCTCACCGGTGACCACGTCCACCGGTGAGATCTTCTGGGGCGAGCCGGGGACCAACGGCCAACACGCGTTTTATCAGCTCCTGCATCAGGGCACGTGGCTCGTGCCCGCCGATTTCATCGGCTTCGCGGAATCCACCGACGATCTGCCGACGGCGGACGGCACCGGATCCATGCACGATCTGCTCATGAGTAACTTCTTCGCTCAGACAAAGGTTCTCGCCTTCGGCAAGACTGCCGAAGAAATCGCTTCAGAGGGCACGGCCCCGGAGTTGGTGCCGCACAAGGTGATGCCAGGCAACCGGCCTTCGAGCACCATCCTGGCCAAGGAATTGACGCCCTCGGTCGTCGGTCAGTTGATCGCACTCTACGAGCACCAGGTATTTGTCGAAGGTGCTGTGTGGGGTGTCAATCCGTTCGATCAGTGGGGCGTCGAACTCGGCAAGACGCAGGCACTGGAACTGGGACCTGCACTCTCCTCCGAAGAGGCACCCGGCGACCTCGGCGACACGTCCACCGATGCACTCGTGCACTGGTACCGCAAGGAACGCGGACGGGCCTGATTCACGCGGCAGCAGGGCCGAACCAACTCTCCGTCGCGTACACACGTCCGGATCGGTCGACGAGCCGAGCGCGAAGCTCTTGCTGTTCAACCCATTTGATGGCGCTGATACCCCGGATCAACGCTGCTTCGCTCGCGGCGTACGCCCACACCGCGTCGTCCGCGATCACCGAGACTTGCGCCCACTCCGTGGAGGGACGCTCCTGGTTCGGCTCCCAGGAGGGCAGCTCTACCGCCCGCGCCGTCGCCATCGCGGTTCCGTTGATCAGTTCGACTTCCTCGCTGCCCGGTACCGGAATCTGCCAGCCACCGGCCGGTGCATGGCCGGCCGTGGCGATCACGTCGCCGATCCGTACGGCAACACCACATTGCAGTTCGGCAGCCACGATCTGCGCGGCGCGATCGACGGTGTCTGCCTTGGCAACTCCGGTGATGTCGAACGACGCACCCCAGGGCGCGTACACCACGTCGCCGTCGAGCTGTACGTCCTCGAACGTCGGGGTCGGGTGGACCGGAGGGATGGACTCGTCCTCGGAGTAGTTGTCGGCAAGCGGATTGACTGCGCCGCCGGTCATACGAGCCGCCCACAGCGCCGACCGCAAGAGAGCAGACATACGCCGAGTCACTTTGACCGGAGTTCCCTGAGCGAGGTTGACGGCGTGAATCTCGGCGTCGCCCCGGCGAAGGTCGCACACCGCCTCGGTCTCGTCGATGGCAGCTGCGATCAACGCGTGCGCAGTGGGCAGCGCAGCGCCTTCGGTGACATCCACCTCCACGGCGGAATCCCACATCGCCCACTTCTCGACACTGACCATGTCAGTCCTGCCCTTCGAACACACCGCGTTGTAACCAGTATGCGCCGGTCAGCAAGCCCCGTGCCATAAGCCGCTTCCGAGGCCGAGGCACGCATCCTGCAGGAGGAGCAGCGCACGGCAGGGGCTGATGGTAGATCTGTGCGACAGAATTGCCGCCCTCCCTGTGCAAGCCGCGTAGTCCTTCGAAGGGTCCTGACACGTACCCGATGTCGACGGACGTCGACTACTACCGGCGCAACGGGCTATTCCGATCCGAAAGACGCAGAGGCGACGCTCGACATGTCGTGCCGAGACGCTGCGCCTCGAGCTCGGTCTGCCGCAAAACACGTCCGGGCGACGCTGGTATCACCGCAGGAGATAGCGGCGACTGACGAGAAGCACTGTGTTCCAACGTCGATGACATACCAATCGGCCGCTTTCGACGCGCGCCACTTTCGACAGGTCGACACACCTGCCCGCTCACTCTCGACTGCCGAGAAAAATACGCGCCCATCACTACGCGCGAGCGTCGAGCAGAGCACCGAGAAGGAGTTCCGAACACGCGGCGCGCCAACCGCCGGAGAGAGTAACGCCCGGCGCACGGCGGCAATGCTCGCACGTTACAGACAGGGCCACGATGCATCGACGCAGCTACATAGGACCGGCCGAAAGAACCTGCAGCGCAACGGCGTAACCACCGACATTTTGCTTATACGCCACCCGCACGCCCGTTGGCAAAACGAACGGTCAGTACGCGGCGTAAATCACATACTTTACAAAGTCTTTGGAATCTCTCCGCGCCAAATATCCGCAGGTGAAAGGACTTTCGACCGGAGTCCAGAATAACCGTGTCGTCTACTATGTGAAAACTGCGAAGTAGCTGTGACGCTGGGTCACGCTCGAGGGAGGAATTGTGACCGATTCATTCAAGGACCGCTTGAACGCCTTGTACCCGGCCACAGCACCGAGACTCACCAACGCACAAGTTGTGGAAGCCCTTTCACAACGCGGATGCAAGATTTCGACACCGTACCTCTCTCAGCTCCGGAGCGGTGTGCGCACAAATCCGTCAGAGCAAGTCGTTTTGGCATTGGCCGACTACTTCGGCGTAGCAGCAGAGTACTTCTTCGGCCCGACGCCTCGCCAAGATCCCGAACTGATTCCGGAAGAAGACCGTTCGGTTGTCGAAGAGTTCCACGACAGCGAATTGCGTTCTCTGGCTATGAAAGCGGTCGATCTCTCCCCTGAATCGCAGGACTTACTCTCGTCGATTGCGGAGAAACTTCGCTCGTCCGAAGGACTCCCGGCCGTACCTCCGGATTGCAGCACGTACGCCCCACCGTTCACTCGTGACTGATCCAGCGCGAAGATCAGCGAGTCAAGCGGCCCAATAGTGCCGAGGCGGTGACGATTCCGAGCAGCGCTGCCCCGATCAGCACGCCGAAGTCGACGACATAGTTGGTCGGCATTCCGATGAGTAGACCGCGCAGTGCTGACACCTCGTAGCTCAGCGGGTTGATGCGGCTGAGCCACTGAACCCACGTCGGCATGAGTTCGACCGGGTACAGCGCGTTGGACGCAAAGAACAATGGCATGGTGATTGCCTGCCCGATGCCCATCAATCGATCTCGTTTGAGCACGATTCCCGCGATCGCAACCGACAAGCAGGCAAAGAACGCTGAACCCAGGACAACGACCAATACGACCCCGAGCAGTTTGAGCGGGTTCCACGTCATACTCACGCCCAACAGCGCCGCCACGATGACGACCACCATTGCCTGGGCGACTGCGCGGATCCCGGCGGCGAATGCCTTACCTGTCACCAATGCTGCGCGCGGCGTCGGCGTGACCATCAATTTGGTGAGGACTCCCGCGTCACGCTCCCAGATGATCTGGATTCCGTAGAAGATCGCAACAAAAAGAGCGGACTGCGCAATGATGCCGGGCGCGAGAAAGTCGAGATACGGTACGTCGCCAGTGGGGATCGCTCGGATATGGCTGAACGTCTGGCCGAAGATCACCAACCAGAGGATCGGCTGGATTGCGCGCGTGACCAATTCAGATCGGTCGTGCCGCAACTTCTGAACTTCCACGAGGCAGAATGTGTAAATTCTCGAGAGCAATCGAGCAAAACCGTTGGTAGTGGGATCAGCCCAAGCGGCGCGCTGTGCGACGGGCACTGCGGACATCGCGGAGACCTCCTGACTTGTCGCCGGTGAGATCGTCGCCGGTGTAGTGACGGAACACGTCTTCGAGAGTGGCCTCCGGCCCCAGTTCGGCGGCCAACTCGCTCGGCTCGCCCACCACCCGAAGTTCACCGTGATGCATCAACGCAACACGATCACACAGCTCCTCGGCCTCTTCCATGTAGTGCGTCGTCAGCAGCACAGTCATGCCGTACTGCTTCTGCATCTCCGCCACTCGCTGCCAGACGGATTCGCGGGCAATGGGATCCAGCCCCACCGTCGGTTCGTCGAGTACCAGCAGCGACGGTCGGTTCACCAGCGCCTGCGCAAGTTCGAGCCGTCGCACCATACCGCCGGAGAAACTCGACGCCAGGCGATCGCCTGAATCGAGCAGGTCCACCATCTCGAGCGCCTGGTCGACGCGCTCGCGTCGTTCGGACCGCGGAACGTCGTACAGTCTCGCGAACCAGGTCACGTTCTCGCGCGCGGTCAATGCGCTTTCGATCGAGAGTTGTTGTGGCACGTATCCGAGGTAGCGCCGAATGGTCATCGCCTCGGTACGAACTGAGCGACCGAGAATCCGAATATCACCGTCTTGCAGAGGAAGTAACGTGTTGAGCAATCTGATCGTCGTAGTCTTTCCTGCACCGTTGGGACCGAGCAGGCCGAAGCACTCCCCCGCGTTGATGACCAGACTCAGGTTGTCCACCGCGCGGTGGTCGCCGAACTTGTATGTAACCGAGTCGATCTCGACCGCGTGTGCGCCGGGGTCGGGTGAACCTGCCGCTCGGCTCTTCCACCACTGTGTCAGCATCTCACTGCCCCTCACCTTCTGATCCGGCTGCTGCCAGAGCGCTCGCCAATCGCGACAGGGCTGGTAGCGCAGCCTCGATCCTCGCCCTGTCTTCTCCGGTCAGACTCGACAATGCCTGACCGACAATCACACTCCGGCGATCACGCCACACTTCGACGCGGGCGCGCGCCTCGTCCGAGAGGACCAATCGCGCGACGCGTCGATCAGCCTCGTCGGCAACCCGTTCGATCACTCCATCGTCGACGAGCTGCCGAACCAGGGTGGACACCGTGTTTGCCGCGACACCCAATCGCCCGGCAGCCTCAGCCACCGACAGACCCGGGTTGCGCCGTAGCAGCCTGACGAGTTCGATTTGGGCGCCGCCGAGCGGTCGTTCTGCAAACGGTCGCCCCGATGCCTTCCTCGTACCCCGGCGCAATTGCCCGAGCGTCTCCAGGACGTCTTCCGAAAGCCTGTGATCTGCTCCGATTTCATCCACACCCCACAATAGCTCTGTAACAGAGCTATTGTCGAGGAATCCGGACGCCCGGCGTTTTCAGCTCGTCCGCAACGGGTATCCCCGATTGCTTGTCCCGAGCACTCCCGCCCAGAACGGAGACGTCATGCGCAGACAGTGGTTGTTCGCGACGGTTACGAGTAGCGCCCTGATCCTCACCGGTTGCTCGCCCGACGCCCTCGATTCCGGGGACAGCGCAGACAACGTCACTGCCATTGCGACGTCGCTGTCGCCACCCGCCGCCGCTGATGCACCCCTGCTGAAGACCGCCGACTCCCCACTCGGGACGATCGCCGTCGACGGCGAAGGCATGACCGTCTACGTCTACAACCCGGACGAGGAGAACTCACAAGCCGGGTCGTGCGACGAAGCGTGCCTGCGTTACTGGCCGGCGGTCACCTCGGTCACGGATTCGCCGATCGTCGAAGGAATCGACGCCGTCATCGACACTGTCGACGGGCCTGAAGGATCTTTCCAGATCACCGTCAACGGCAAGCCCGTCTATCGGTACCTCGACGACAAGGTTCCCGGAGACATGCTCGGACAGAGCGTCGGCAGCCTGTGGTGGATGATCGACGCCGCCGGAAACCCCGTGTTCAAGACTGAGTAACCCTCAGTTGTACGGCTGCCGCGCGGTTTCGGGGTCGCCGTACGTGATTGCCCGTTCCCGACGCGTTTTCGACGCCAGGGTTGCGCCCCAGTTCAGCACCGTGCTGGCGCGATTGCGGAACCCCGCGAGGAACGCGATGTGGATGATTCCCCATGACACCCATCCGATGAACCCGGACAACTGGACCGGCCCTGCCTGAAGCAACGCGTGGCGTCGCGAAATGTAGGCCGCGGTTCCAAGATCGCGGTACTTGAACGGTTTTCGGCTGGGCACGCCGTTTTCCACGGTTGCAGCGATCCGGGCACCGGCGTGCCGACCACCCTGCATCGCGACCTCGGCCACCCCGGCAAGTTTGTCCCGCGACATGAGGTCGCCCACCACGTAGACGTTCGGGTGGCCGGGAACGGTCAGATCGGCTTCCACCTCGATGCGGCCACCGCCGACCTGCTTCACACCCAGCGCCGTGGCCAGTGCCTCGGCGAACGGCACTGCTTCGACGCCCGCGGTCCACAGAATCGTGCGGGTCTCGTACTGCTGCTTCTCTTTTGTCTTCTTGTCCGTCGTCTCGATGCTGGTCTCGCACACGTCGGTGACGTGCACGCCGAGGTGAGTCTCGACGCCGATCCCGTCGAGAGTACGTTTGGCGGCGGCCGAGAGCTTGCGACTGAACGAAGGGAGCACCCGATCGTCGCCGTGGAAGAGCAGTACCCTTGCCTCGTCCGGGTCGATGGACCGGAACTCGTTTGTGAGCGCGTGCATCGCCAATTCGCGGATCTGTCCGGCCAATTCGACGCCGGTGGGTCCGCCGCCCGCCACGGCGAATGTCAGCCACGGTCGACGTTCTTCCGCTGTCGGGAGCGATTCGGCCATCTCGAACGCAGCAATGAGACTGCGTCTGATCGCCAAAGCGTCGTCGAGGGTTTTCATGCCGGGCGCCCATTTGATGAACTCGTCCTGGCCGTGGTACGACTGGCGCATTCCAGCCGCCACGATTAGGTAGTCGTACGGCAATTCGAAGGTCGACCCGTCGAAGCGACTGGCAGTCAGTATCCCGGCGTCGGCGTCCACCGACTTGGCCTCGCCCAGAACGACGTTCGTGTTCTTGTTGTCCTCGAGCAGATGTCGCAGCGGACTTGCGATCTGCCCTTCGGAGAGCAGACCCGTGGCGCACTGGTAGAGCAGGGGCTGGAAGACGTGGCTGGTCCCTCGGTCGATCAGAACCACCTCGACGTCGGCCTTCTTGAGTCGTCTCGCTGCGTACAGTCCACCGAAGCCGCCACCGACGATCACTACGCGGGGCTTACCGTTCGAGATGTGGATGCTCATCAGACAAACCTCGCTGTCACGGAGTTGGGCAGGAATCGTAGGGCCACATCTATCCCTTGCCACTTGAGGCCGGGTAGCGCCGCTCGGGTGGTTTCCTTCTCGATGGCGTCGACCATGGCACTGACGCCTTCGTCCAAACTGGCCATGAGCGCTGCGTCGTCGCCGGCGCCGGCGGACATGTCGGTCTTGATGAAGCCCGGCAGCAGGGTGGTGACGCGAATAGGTGTGCGCGCCAACTCGATACTGAGCGCCTCACCCAGAGCCGCTACCCCGGCCTTGCTTGCCGAATAGGCCGCTTTTGGCCCTGGTAGCCCCCGATCCGCGCTGATCGAGGACACGAGAACCAGGTGTCCGGCGTCCTGCGCGCGGAAGATCTCGAGCGCGGCTTCACACTGCGACAGCGCGCCGACAAAATTCGTCTGCGCTGTTGCAAGATTCGCGTGCGCTTTTCCGGTTCCGATCTTGGCGCCCTTGCCGAGCCCGGCGTTCACGATCACCCGGTCCAGGCCACCCAACTCGTCGCGCAGCTCACCGAAAACCCGGACGACGGAATCGTGTTCGGTCACATCGAGTTCGCGCACTGCGACGCTGATCGACGGGTACTGCGCCACCAGCTCCCCACGCAGCGTGTCGAGACGATCCGTCCGCCGGGCACACAACGCGAGGTCGCGACCGGCCGCGGCGAATCTCCTGGCCATCTCCTCGCCCAGACCAGAACTGGCACCGGTGATCAAAATCTTCTGCCGCGTCATGGGTGCAACTGTAACCATCTTCGAGTTCTCGTACCCGGCGGTAACCGAGCGAACTCGGACCGATCCGACATACCGTGGAGCCATGACCGACGAATTCGATGTCATCGTGATCGGCGGTGGGCCCGCCGGCGAGAACGCCGCCGCGTACGCCATCGCCGGAAGTAATCGCACCGCCGCAATCGTGGAACACGAACTGGTCGGCGGTGAATGCTCGTATTGGGCCTGTATGCCCAGCAAGGCGCTACTGCGCCCGGGGCAGGTCCTCGAGGCGGCCGACGCTTTGCCCGGGATCCCGGCCGGACCGCTGGACGTCGAGGCCGTCCTGAAACGGCGCGACTCGTTCACCCACAACCACGACGATTCGTCCCAGGTCGACTGGGCCACCTCCGCGGGAATCACCGTGATCAAAGGCCACGGGGTGATCGACGGCGAGCGCGCTGTGACCGTCGACGGGACCCGTAAGCTCCGCGCCCGCCAAGCCGTTGTACTCGCCACGGGCACAACTGCCACTGTCCCGAAGACGCCGGGGTTGCGTGAAGCACTCCCGTGGACGTCGCGCGATGCGACCAATCTCCACGAGGTTCCGTCGCGGGTGGCGGTCATCGGCGGCGGAGTCGTCGCAACGGAGTGCGCAACGTGGTTGTCGTCGTTCGGCGCTCACGTGACACTGCTCGTGAGAGGCGATGCTCTGTTGAAATCGGCAGAACCGTTTGCCGGAACGATGGTTGCCGAAGCACTCGGCGCCCGCGGTGTGGACGTTCGACTGAGCACCGCCGTCAACTCGGTGTCGCGACCCGACGCCAAGGACACCGGTGAAGGCCACATCCACGGTGGACCCGTCAGCATCGAGACCTCTTCCGGTGTGATCGAGGTCGACGAGGTCATCGTCGCGGCGGGCCGCGGGCCGACATCGGCCGATCTCGGCTTGTCCGTCATCGGCCTCGAGGACGGCAAGTACGTCACCACTGACGATCACCTCTGTGCCCAAGGTGAGTGGCTCTACGCCGTCGGCGACATCAACGGTCGCTCTCCCCTCACCCACATGGGCAAGTATCAGGCGAGAGTCTGCGGAGACGTCATCGCCGCGCGGGCCGAGAGCCGCGGACTCAGGGGACCTCGGTACACGGCGTCGGCGGACAACGGACAGGTCCCCCAGGTGGTGTTCACCTCACCCGAGATCGCCTGGGTGGGACGCACCGAGAAGAAAGCTCGCGACGACGGCTACGACATCGAAGTCGTGGAGATCGAACTGGCCGTCGCAGGATCCTCGCTGCTGCGCGACGACTACTCCGGGCGCGCGAAGTTGGTCATCGACAAGGCCACCGACGTGATCCTCGGCGCTACTTTTGCCGGGCCCGAAGTATCCGAACTGGTGCACGCGGCGACAATCGCGGTCGTCGGCGCCGTCCCACTCGAAACTCTCTGGCATGCGGTGCCCTCGTATCCGACGGTCAGTGAGGTCTGGCTTCGATTGCTGGAGGCTCGCCGCTGACGCGATCCCGAAGTACGTATAGTCGCGACATGGCGTCCGACATACTTGTGACCACGGCCGACGGCACCCTACGCGGCCGCCGGGTGGGAAAACTTCGTGCCTGGCGCGGAATTCCCTACGCCCGGCCGCCGGTCGGAACACTGCGTCTGACGCGGCCACAGCCGGTCACACCATGGACCGGAGAACGAGACGCGACCAGGTTCGGCGACGCCTCGGTCCAGCACAAGAAGGGGCTGCTGCTTTCGCCCGGGAAGTACCAGCCGAGCAGCGAGGACTGTCTGACACTCAACGTGCTCGCTCCAGCGAACGCCGGTAACACCCCGCTTCCGGTCATGGTCTTCATCCACGGTGGGGCAAACACCATCGGGACCTCGGCTACCGGCTTGTACTCCGGTGTGTCCCTCGTCGAACGCGGCGACATCGTCTACGTCTCGATCAACTACCGCCTCGGTGCTCTGGGGTACCTCGATTTCACACCCTTCTCCACGGCCGAGCGGGCATTCGATTCCAACCTCGGACTGCGCGATCAGGTCGCGGCCCTGCAATGGGTGCAGCGCAATATCGCTGCCTTCGGTGGGGATCCTGAAAAAGTCACGATCTTCGGTGAATCCGCCGGAGCCACTGCCGTCACCACCTTGATGGCTACTCCGGCTGCCAAGGGACTGTTCGCTGGTGCGATCGCCGAGAGTTCGGCTCCTGATCTGGTCTCGAGCACGCAGCGATCGCACGCCTGGGGCGCGCGTTTCGTCGAGATCCTCAATTCCGGTCTACCGCCCGCGAAGGCTTTGACCTCGGCGACTGCCGTCGAATTGGGCCGAGCAGGCAGCAGACTCGGTGCCGAGGTACTGGCGAACACGCCTGGACTACATCCCTTCGGTCCGGTCGTCGACGGCGACTTCCTGCCGCGCTCCCCCTTGGACGCATTCAATGAAGGATCGGCACACCAGGTTCCGATGATCATCGGCACCAACAGACGGGAGGGAACGCTCTTCCCGAAGGTGCTCGACGCACTCCCGACCAACCCGTCGCGCATCGACACCATGTTCGCTCTCACCGATCCCGAGGCCGGAAAGCGCATCCTCGCAACCTATCCCGGCTATCCCGACGAGCAGTCCGCGATCGACGTCGGTGGAGACGTCACGTTCTGGCACCCTTCAGTGGAGTTGATGCAGGCTCACGCACAATCGGCGCCGACGTACGCCTACCGATTCGACTTCGCGCCGACGATGATGCGTTGGCTCGGCCTCGACGCCACTCACGGTTTCGAGATGTTCGCGGTCTTCGGTATCGGCGACACCCTTGTCGGGCGCGGCCTCACCCTTCCCGGCGGTCGGCGCGGACTGCGCGCAGTCACCGAATCTGTTCAGGGACACTGGCTTCACTTCGCCAAGCACGGCTCGCCGCGTGGGTCGTGGCCGCGTTACGACGCGCAGGAGCGTAGGACCATGATCTTCGACGAGATCGTCCGCGTCGAGAACGATCCCAGACGTGAACAACGCTTGGCCTGGTCGGGATACAGCGGTTACCGTAGCCACGGCACCGACATCTCCCTACCGTGACGAGCCCCCTCGAGATCACTCTCGATTCCGGGGTCGTACGCGGGCGCCTCGATCGAGGACTGCGCACCTGGCGAGCAATCCCCTACGCAGCGGCCCCGACCGGCCGCTCGAGATTTCGCACACCACAGCCGGTCGAGGCTTGGAATGGTGTCCGCCCGGCGGAAGCATTCGGCTCTCCGTCTCCGCAGCGCAAGAGCAACTTCGACGAGAACTCACTCTTCGTCAATGTCGTGGCCCCGCAGGTACCGTCGGATTCGTTGCGACCGGTCATGGTCTTCATTCACGGCGGCGCGTACAACGGCGGGAATCCGTCGACGCCCATGTACCGCGGAACGAGCCTGGTCGAACGTGGCGACATCGTCTACGTCTCGATCCAATATCGTCTCGGCGCGTTGGGCTACCTCGATTTCAGTGAGTATTCCACTGCTGAACAATCATTCGACACGAACCTCGGATTGCGCGATCAGATCGCCGCGCTGACGTGGGTCCAGCGCAACATCGCCTCCTTCGGTGGCGACCCGAACGCCGTCACCGTCTTCGGTGAATCGTCCGGCGCCAACGCTGTCACCACTCTGATGGCAACGCCCGCGGCCCGAGGGTTGTTCGCTCGGGCCATTGCTCAAAGTCCGCCGGCTGCTTCGGCATACGGAAAGGATCGAGCGCAGCGATGGGCGCGCGAGTTCCTCGAGATCGCAGACGCACCGGAARCCGATCCTGCCTCGTGGCTGCGCTCCGCTTCGGTGAAGGAACTGGTCGACGCCGGCGAAGAACTTGCGCGACGCGGCGCGGACGAAGAACCCGGAACACGGGCATTCGCCCCTGTAGTGGGTGACGACATTCTTCCCGAACACCCGCTCGACGTGTTCGCCGCCGGACGGGCCCACCCCGTTCCGCTGCTCGTCGGTTCGAATCTCCATGAGGGGCGGATCTTTCCGCGCGTTCTCGACATCTTGCCTACCAACCCGGTTCGGATCGAGAAGATGTTCTCCCACACCACCCCTGAAGTGAAAGCACGTGCGCTCGCGGCGTATCCCACGTATCCGCATCGTTTCGCTGCCGCCGATCTCGGCGGCGACATCACCTTCTGGGAACCGGCAATACTGTGCGCACAGGGCCATTGCCCGGTAGCTCCTACCTACAGTTACCGCTACGATTTTGCGCCTCGCCTGCTCAGACTCATCGGCATGGGCGCTACCCATGCCACCGAATTGCTTGCGGTCTTCGGCCGTTCGGATGCACTCACCGCGGCCTTGACCGCGGTCGGTGGACGTCGCGGACTGGCCGCGGTGACCTCCACCGTGCAGCGCCACTGGATCCATTTCGCCCGACACGGAGTGCCGGACCAGGATTGGCCCGCCTACTCCGTCCCGGAGCGGCAAACGATGATCTTCGACGAGACGTCCAGAGTGGAGAACGACCCGATGGGTGAGCGTCGACGCGCCTGGATCGGCTACGAGCACCGACGCTGAAGCCCGGTCAGAAGAACTGGCCTTTCACGAAACCTGCGAGCAGGACCGCGAATCCGCCCACCTCACCGAGAATCAGCAGGAACATTCCGAGGTGCAGGGGCGGACCGGCGGACTCGAACTGATTGTCGGTGTCCTTCATCGCACCGTGAGCGATGTAGCTGAAAATCGCTGCGAGAAAGAAGAACACGACCACTGCGGCACTGGTCAGGTTGATCCACGTCGGCCACGCACTGAGTTCGACGAACACCGCGATCAGCAGCGTCGCAAACGAGTACATCAGGGCTGCGCGGTGGGCGATGTCGACATACGGATGGGCGAGGTGATTATCCGAGGTGGCCATCTGTCGGTACTTCCAGATTCCCAGGCACAGGGAGAGAAGGAAGATCAGACCGGCCGCGAGCAGCGTCAGTGTCGTGTCGATCCCCAGGGTCATCTGCTCACCCCGCAGTGCGCTTCCAGTGAGTCACCGCTGGGTGATCCAGTCGAAGGCTTGTCGTAGACGACAACCAGCACCACCGCACGATCTGCCGACACCGATCGCATCCGGTGTGGCGTATTCGCGTCGAAATACAGGCTGTCGCCGGCGTCGAGGTGCATCGTCTGTCCGGGGATTTCGAATTCTACGGATCCGGAGTGCACGAACACGAACTCCTCTCCCGTGTGGTCCATGAACTTGGGACCCATCACCGACGCCGGATGAACCACGAACGGCTGCATGGCCTTTCCGACCATGGAGGGCGCGATCGGATCGTAGACGGAAGACTGCACGGAGGAAGCCGGGTCGATCACGCGGTCCTTGGCGCGCACGATCGTCATGGCATTGCCCTCCATACTGTCCGAGAACAGTTGTCCCACATCGGCATCGAGCACCCGTGCAATTTTGAGCGCCACCGCGATCGACGGGGTACTGATACCCCGCTCGACCTTCGAGAGATAGCTCTTCGTCAGACCGGTCTGCTCGGCCAGGCCCTCGAGCGTCAGACCGGCGCGACGCCGATGTGTTCGCAAAAACGCTGCCATTCGATTCCCCTCACGAGACTTTGTGTCATCACCCTACCAACACATTGACCTGCGACGATCACCGACGCTCGTCCTGAGGGTTGCGCATTTCCGTCTTATATGACACTTTGTGTCCTATAGGTGACTGAATGTCATTGATTCCGGGCCCCGAGAAAGGCACACCCCATGACCGACACGATGCATGCGAGCAAGCAAGAACTCATGGCCACCGCCGAGACGAAAATGCTCACCGAAGTAACCACAGGCAGTTGGACACTTCGACAGAAGATCGCACTGACCTGCCGCGCACTGTCGGACGCCGGCCACGATTCCGGTCTCGCCGGCCAGATCTCCGCCCGCGGTGAGCAGCCTGGCACGTTTGTCACCCAGCGACTCGGCCTCGGGTTCGACGAGATCACCGAGGACAACCTCCTGCTCGTCAACGAGGACCTCGAAGTCCTCGACGGGGAGGGCATGCCGAACCCCGCCAACAGGTTCCACAGTTGGATCTACCGCGCCCGACCCGACGTCAACTGCATCGTCCACACACACCCACTGCACGCGACGGCGTTGTCGATGCTCGAGATTCCCCTCGTCGTCTCCCAAATGGACATCGCGCCCCTCTACGACGACTGCGCATTTCTCGCCGACTGGCCCGGAGTTCCCGTGGGAAACGAAGAGGGCGAGATCATTTCGGCTGCGCTCGGCGACAAGCGGGCAATTCTGCTCGCCCACCACGGCCAACTCGTCGTCGGCAACACAGTCGAAGAAGCATGCTCCCTCGGGCATCTGATCGAGCGGGCCGCGCGGCTGCAGTTGCTGGCAATGGCTGCCGGCGACATCAAGCCGCTACCGCCTCGCCTGGCGAAGGAGGCTCACGATTGGACACTGACCCCTCGGCGCAGCGAGGCGAACTTCGCGTACTACGCCCGTCGGGCTCTCCGCAATCATCCCGACGCACTGACCAACTGAATTTCGTTTCCCACCAACAGAACAGAGAACCCCATGAGCAGCACAATCAAGGGAATCGTCGCCTACCCCATCACCCCGTTCGACCGGGACACCGAAGCATTCGATCCCAAGCCGCTACACACGCTCCTCGACAGCATGATCAGCAGTGGTGTCGACGCGATAGCCCCACTCGGCAGCACCGGCGAGAGCGCCTATCTCGACGACGCCGAATGGGAGTCGGTCGCCCGGGAAACTGTCGACTACGTCGACCGACGAGTCCCCACCGTCGTCGGAGTGTCGGATCTGACGACGGCGGGAGCACTCCGCCGAGCATCGATCGCGGCAGACGCCGGCGCCGACGCGATGATGATCCTCCCCACGTCGTACTGGCATCTGGGTGAGCAGGAGATTCGTGAACACGTCAGTGCGGTCGCCGATTCCGTCGACATTCCCACGATGATCTACAACAATCCCGCGACCACAGGGATCGACATGTCGCCGGAGTTTCTCGTCGACCTCGTCTCCACCGTCGACGGCATCACGATGATCAAGGAATCCACCGGCGACATCACCCGCATGAACCGCATCAACGAACTGAGCGGTGGCACGATTCCCTTCTTCAACGGCAGCAATCCTCTTGCACTGCAATCTTTCTCTGCCGGTGCAAGCGGATGGTGCACGGCAGCCCCGTGTCTGGCCCCCGAACAGGTGGTGCACTTCTGGCGTCTACTCGAATCCGGTGATCGGTCGGGTGCCGCCGCTGTGTTCGAACAAATCGAGCCACTACTGAAGGTCCTCGTCAGTCGCGGACTGCCGTCGACGGTCAAAGCCGGGATGGAATTTCTCGGCGTCGACGCCGGCCTTCCCCGCCGGCCCCTGCTGCCCCTCGACGACAACACCAGAACAGCTTTGTCCGACGCTCTGTCGGTGGCTCGCGGTGTAATCGTCGCGTCGTGACCTGACGTGGGAGTGGGTTCCGGCAAGATGGGATGCACACCGACCGAAGGAGGGGCACCATGTCCGTAGATTCACGGTCAGCGAGGATCGCCGTCACCGGCGCTACCGGTCATATCGGCGGACTGGTGGCCCGGTCGTTGGCCGACGCCGGTGTCCCGCAGCGGCTGATCGCGCGTTCGGTCAACCGATTACCGCAGCTCCCCGGTGCCGATTCGGCCGAGACCACGTACGGGGATCAGGAGAGCGCTCTCGCGGCTCTGGCCGGAATCGACACCCTCTTCATGGTCTCGGCGGCCGAAAGCGCAGATCGTCTGGATCAGCACCGCACCTTCATCGACGCCGCAGCGGAGGCCGGGGTCAGGCACATCGTCTACACGTCTTTCCTCGGTGCCGCTCCGGACGCGACGTTCACGCTCGCTCGCGATCACTGGGTCACCGAGGAACATATCCGCGCTTCCGGACTCGCATTCACCTTCCTGCGCGACAGCTTCTACCTCGATTTCCTACCCGCTCTCGCCGGTGAAGACGGTGTGATCCGCGGCCCCGCAGGTGACGGTCTTGTCGGCGCGGTAGCGCGGTCCGACATTGCTGCCGTCGCTGTGTCGGTTCTGCAGGATCTGGATTCTCATGTCGGACAGACGTACAACCTGACCGGACGCGAGGCACTGACGCTCTCCGAGGCCGCGAGCATCATCACCGAGGTCACCGGCAAGCGGACCACGTACGTCGAGGAAACGCTCGAGGAAGCCTACGAGTCGCGGGCGTCGTACAACGCACCCGATTGGGAGCTCGATGCTTGGGTGTCGACGTACACCGCAATCGCGCAGGGTGAATTGGCGATGATCACGAGCACCGTGGAGGACCTTGTCGGCCGGCCTGCGCTCACGCTGCGTGAATTCCTCACAGCAGAAACCGCCTGATGCCACCACGCAAAGCAACCACGGCACGCAAGGCTGCCGCAAAGAAGGCTGCACCGAAGAAGGCTGCTCCCAAGAAGAGTGCAACCAAAAAGACCGCCGCAAAGAAGACTGTCGCAAAGAAACGATCACGCGCTGTGATGCCCGACGTTCCGACAGCTGCTCCGGGCGAACGAGTCTGGCTTCTCGACGTACCCTTTCGGACGCCGGCGCCTGGTGCGCAGTTCGTCAAGAAATGGAAGAGCTACGCGTGGGTCGGCACGGAGTTGCCTGTAGAACTCGCTCCGTTCAAGGCACTCCCCTTCTCATATCAGCAGTGGGTCGAGGACGACATCAATGACAGCACCGGCGAACGCCCGGTTGCTGCACCCAAAATTCCTCGGCCCGAGCAGGTTTCGGGGGCTGCGGCCGTCGTCGACGCTGCTCGGGCCGGCAAACGCGGATTTCTGTTGGCAGACAATGCCGGCCTGGGTAAGACGCTGATCGCAGTGATGTCGGCCAAGACGATTGCCGAGGAACGCGGCGAAACCAACATCCTCGTCCTCGTCGATCGACCCGCACAGATCACCATTCCGCATTGGCGCTATTCCATCGCATCGGTGGGCGACGGCGGATTCCGCTGGCTGATCATGTCGCCTGACCAATTGAAGAAGCTGATCGCGCGAAACGGCCGTCCCAAGTACACCTTCGGTGTGGTGATCGCGGACGAGGCCCAGCTGTACAGCAACGACACACAGCGCACAGCTGCCTTCGAGAAGGTTGCGCGCTTTTCCAATTCACACGAGCAAGCGCCGTTCGTCCTGTCCGTGACAGCAACACCGGGACATACGCCGGCAGATCAGCGTTACCTGGCGCCGCTTTTTGCGCAGCTGCATTCAGAACCTTCGGAGTACTGGTCCGACCTGGGTGCCAGGCTTGTCGAGTCCGGCCTTCCGCTGGACAAGTCCTACGGGAAGTGGACGTGGAGCGCAGAGGCGAAGGAATCAGCGACCCTGCAATCCCAGGCGCTCGAGACCGTGCGTGGATGGATGTCGAACAGCAAACCGCCCTTGATGATTCATCGACCGACTCCGTGGGGACCCGTTCCGCTCGACGGTATGCCGATCGACCTCACCCATGCCCAGCGCGCCGAGTACGAGACCGAGTGGGCCGAGTACGCCTACGAAATGGGATTGGCCCGCAAGAGCCGCAACATCGCGCGGGGCCGTGCGCTTGTTCTGCGCTATCGACAGAAGGCGGGCATGATCCGCGCCGAATCGACGGCCCAGTGGGCGCAGGCGCAGGTCAAGGCAGGCAAACAGGTGTTGGTGGCCGTCGAATTCGTCTCCACGGCAGGCGATCCATTGGTCGAGATGATCGAAGACTCCGGGATCTCGGTCGCAAAGCTGTTCGGCGCGGTGCCGGACAAGGAGGGTCAACGTCTGCGGTTTCAACGCGGGGATGCACCGGTCATCGTCTTCAATGTCACGACCTCGATCTCGCTCCACGCCAACGAAGCACTCCCCGACGGCACTCACGCGTCCTCGTTGCCACGGACGGGAATCTTTCATCAACCGCGATACTCAGGGATTGCGGCAGAACAGACATTCGGTCGGTCACACCGCGACTACCAGACGTGTCCATGGGTCATACCCTTCGGCGTGGGCACCAAGGAAGAGGACGTCGCCACGGTCATGTTGCGCAATCTCAATTCGGTTACAGGTCTGAAAGGTGGTGATCGATCCGGTCTGCGGTCGCTGTCCGAACTGCTCGGCGTCGAGTGGCTAGAGCCCGATGTCTTGACCACGGAGGCTTGACCTCGGAGTCTTGACCTCGGAGTCTTGACCTCGGCGGCTTGACCACGGAGGCTTGACCTTCCAATGGCCATCCAACGCGCGCACACGAACGGTTTCGGAGGTATGCCCCAATTCCGCTCCACCAAAACCGAATTCGGCTGACCGCTTCATTCCTTTCGGGACCTTGGGACTCAGGTATCTGTGACCTGACGTGGCAGACTCTTTCGAGTCGAGGTGCACCAGCCTCGAAACAGTGCCGAGAAACCGAGGGGTCCTATGCGCAATATCTACCGGTCATTGATGCGCAATGTCGGCCATACACAATGGTTCTCGGATCTCGGCAAGGATCTGGTTCCGCTCGATCGAGCAGTGCAGAGAGCGTCGGGCGGCAAGCTCTCACTCGTCGGCGAGAACACCGTGACCCAGCTACTGCTCACCACCACTGGCCGCAAGACCGGCCGTTCTCGCACTACGCCACTTCTGTACGCACCCGACGGCGATGCGTTTGTCGTCGTCGGATCCAACTGGGGGCAGGATACGCATCCAGCGTGGACACTCAATTTGATGGCAAATCCCACCGCAATCGTGACAGTGAAGGGCGTCGAAATACCGGTAGGTGCGAGTCTGGCGGAGGGCGCCACGCGTAAGAAGCTGTGGAAGCTCGCGACCACCACGTGGCCACCGTACGAAACCTATGCCGATCGAGCATTCGGGCGCCAGATCCGCGTATTTCGACTCCAACCTGTCAAATAGCTGCTGCCGGGCGCAGGATGGGAAGGACCACCCTGCCGATCTCAGGAGCATTCGCGAATGTCCACAGCACTGACTCACGCAGAAGACACACAGATCACAGCATCCAACGGGCGGATCGCACTGGAGCCGAACCCCCGCCGCATTCGAGCATTCTTCGCTGGTCACGCCGTCGCGGACACCACTCGTTCGGTGTACCTTTTCGAACGCGGCCGCCTGCCGATGTACTACATCCCTCGCGCGGACGTTCGCACCGAATTCCTCGTCCCGACGTCGACGACCACCCATTGCCCATGGAAAGGTGACGCCACCTATTGGACGATCGAGATCGGGGATCGCCGGGCCGAGGACGCCGTCTGGTCCTACCCTGAACAGTTCGACGGTTCCCTGGACCTGAGTGAGTACGTCGCGTTCTACTGGGATCGCATGGACGCCTGGTACGAGGAGGATCAACAGGTCTTTGTCCACGCCCGCGATCCATACGTACGTATCGACGCACTCCCCTCGTCCCGACACGTCCAGGTTTTTGTCGGCGACGTACTGGTCGCCGAGACGACACGACCCAGACTGCTGTTCGAAACCGGACTGCCCACGCGGTACTACATTCCGAGAATCGACGTTCGCAGCGAGTACTTTGTGCCGTCCCCGACCACCACGGCCTGCCCGTACAAGGGCACTGCGTCGTATCTGTCCTTCACCGGCACAACCGAACTCGCACCGATCGCGGATCTGGCGTGGTTCTATCCGTTCACCACCGCCGAAGCGTCCGGGATCGACAACCACGTGTCGTTCTATCCCGAACGCGTCGGCAAGATCTTGGTGGACGGTACCGAAATCTGACAGGCGCCGAAATCTGACAGGTGCGGGGATCCGAGAAGGTACGGGTGCCTATCCCACCGAGACAAGGGATTCCGGGATTCGCAGTTCAGCCTTTTCCAGCCGGCGATCGTGCATCCACACCAACGCCGTTGCAACGGAGAAGACCAACCCGGCGATGCATACTCCGTTCCAGCCGTACGACTTCCACACCATCGACCCCACAGCCGAGCCCACGGCGGCACCCACGAAGTAGGTGGTCATGTACACCGAGTTCACACGCGAACGCGCTTCGGGGACAAGGGCGTAGATCACGTTCTGGTTGCTGACGTGCACTCCCTGCAGCGCGAGGTCGGCAAGAACGATGGCAACAAGAAACCACACTATATGCGTGGCACCGGAGGCAAAGGGAAGCCACGACACCAACAGAATCGCGATAGCTCCGCCCGTCGCCACCTGACCCAGTCCCCGATCGGCCAGTCTGCCCGCCACGGTCGCCATCAACGCTCCCGCCACGCCGAGTAGTCCGACCAGGCCGATTTGAGTATCGCTGTAGCCGAATTCGCCGGAGAGAAGAAAGGCCATTGTCGTGAAGACTGTGCTGACGGCAGCAAAAGCCAGCCCGCCCATGGCCGATCGAGTTCTCAGGCGCGGCAAGGTCGCAGCCAACTTCCCTACCGACGCGAGCGTCGCCCCGTAGCTTGCCTTCGGTCGATCGGCGGAATCGGAAGGCAGAGATCGCCACAGTGCCACGGCCATCACCACCATCAGAACTGCCGCAACCTTGTAGACCGTCGACCAACCTCCCAGTCCGGAGAGCACGCCGGCAACACTGCGCGCCAACAGGATTCCGATCAGCAGTCCGCTCATGATCGTTCCGACCACCTGACCGGACCTCTCAGGTTCGGCCAGTGAGGCGGCAAACGGAATCAGCACCTGGGCAGCAACCGAAAAGACCCCTGCCACTGCGATTCCCACGGCAAGCGTGGCAAAGTTGGGCGCAAATCCGCTGACCGCTTGACCCGTCGCCGCCAGCAGCATGAGCCCTACCGTCAGCTTGCGTCGGTCGACCATGTCGCCTACCGGAACCAGAAGTATCAATCCGAGTGCATACGCGACCTGTGCAATGGTCACCGTCGCGGCCGCTGCGGAGGCCGAGACGTTCAAGTGATCCGAAATGGAATCGAGAAGTGGCTGATTGAAGTAGTTACCGCCCGCGCACAGACCCGTCGCTGCAGCCATCAGCAGCACTATCGGTAGTCCGAGCCTCGGACGCGCGTCGCTTGAAATCATGTCGTCAAGCATGACCGCCCACACCGACGTGCGTCCAATAGATAGATATGCATGATCTATCTCCAGAAGCGATAGATTGGTGCAATGGAACTACGTCACATCCGCTACGCCCTGGCAGTCGCGGAAGACAGACACTTCAGCCGTGCTGCCGCGCGGTTGCACGTTTCACAGTCCGCGTTGAGTGCCCAGATCAGAGACCTCGAAAAGGAACTGGGAGTCGAATTGTTCAACCGCAACAGTCGAAACGTCGGCCTGACTGCTGCCGGGGAGGTTTTTGTCGCCCGCTCCCGTGAGGTGCTCGGCGCCGTGTCGAGACTGGTCAGTGATGTCTCGGCACGGAGCAACGAGCAAGTGCGGCTGACGGTCGGCACCATCACCTCGGCGGGGCGCGTCGACGTCGGCCGTGCGCTGGCAGATCTCACACGCCGCCACCCTGCAATCAACATCACCGCGCGACCGTACGGCAGTGAAGTAGTTATCGAAGGAGTCCGGTCCGGCGCAATCGACGTCGGCATCGTCGGATTGGCCGCAGGCCGCTTACCCAAGAGCTTTGCCGCCGCACCGTTGTGGAGTGAACCCACCGCAGCGTTTGTTGCTCCCGACCATCCCTTTGCCCAGGCCTCGTCGATCAGACTCGAAGACCTACGGGATCACACTCTCGTGGACTTCGCCTCCGGCAGCGAGGCCCGTGTCCAAACCGACCAAGCCTTCGCCGAATCACAGGTCCCACGCGGAAAAACGCTCGAAGCCAACTCGGTGGACCTGATCTGTTCACTGACCGCCAACGGCCTGGGTGTCGGTTTGCTCCCCCAGTCCATGAGCGCCCTACATCCCGAACTGGTCTGTATTCCGATCACCGATGCCCCGCATCGGATCGTCCACGCAATTACCGAACCCACCCATTCGTCGGCGCTCGCCCGCGAATTCGTCGAACTACTCGCGGCGCAGTTCGCTACTTGAGCAGTTTCGACATTCGCCTGTCCGCCAACGGCTTACCGCCTGTCTGGCACGTCGCACAGTATTGAAAAGAACGCTCCGCGAACGACACCTCGCGTACGACGTCACCGCACACGGGACAGGGAAGTCCGGTGCGAGCATGTACTCGCATCCCCGAGCGTTTCTCACCTTTGAGCCGCGCCGCGTCCTGACCTTCCGAACGCTCGATCGCGTCGGCCAGCGTGGACCGCATCACGGCATACAGCGTCGAAATCTGCTCCGGCGTCAGCCTCGACGAGGTCGCGAAGGGCGATAGTTTCGCGGTATGGAGGATCTCGTCCGAGTAGGCGTTCCCGATGCCGGCGATCAGCGACTGATCGACTATCGAGTTCTTGATCCGCGCCGACGTCCCGCCCAGAATCTCTGCGAACTCAGCTTCTGTCACAGCCATCGCGTCCGGCCCCAACCGGGCGATGCCCGGAACCTCCTGCGGATCGTTCACCACCCACACGGCGAGACGTTTCTTGGTGCCGGCTTCGGTGAGATCGAATGCCGGCGTCAACCCTTCAGGTGTGAAGAAATGAACGCGCAGCGCCAACGGCCCCTTCCCCGGCTTCGGCGGCGTTGGCGACGGATTATCGAGCCACCGCATCCAACCGGCACGGGAGAGATGCGTGACCAACCACAACCCGTCGCAATCCAGAGCCAGATGTTTCCCGAAGCGGGCGGCGCCCGTGACGTCACGCCCTTGCAAAGCCGTGATCGGCGGATCGAAGGTCTTGAGCACACTCAATGCAGCGATATCGACGCGTCCCACTACTGCGCCGACCGCGTGCTGACGAAGGAACCCTGCCAGCGCTTCCACCTCGGGTAGTTCAGGCATGGCATCAGACTAACGCCGACCACGGACACTCACCGTGTGCTCAGTCCGTTTCGGTCAGCAGAACCACCGAGTGTCCACCGCGCGCCTTCGCTGCGTACATCGCGCGATCTGCACGTCGCAGCAAAGTGGGATAAGCGATGAGTGCATCGTCCGGCGATTCGAAAGGACCTGCGACCTTCGCGATTCCGACGCTCAGGGCCACCTCGGAATGGCCGGGAGCAGTGACCGTTGATCGCTGAAGTTCTTGTTCGAGTCGATCGACCGAGCGTTGATCGCCCGAATCGACGATGATGAACTCGTCACCGCCGATCCGTGCGATCAAGGCCGCCGGGCCGGCGCATTCGACCAGTCTCGATCCGACCTTCTCGATCACAGCGTCCCCGACTGTGTGCCCGTACTCGTCGTTGATGGTCTTGAATCGATCGATGTCGACAGCGGCGACAACGACAAGCGCCGAATTCGCGTACGACCGCTCCAGTAACAGTCGCACCTCGTCGGCCAGTCCCCTCCGGTTGAGAAGTCCGGTCAGTGGGTCCAACTGCGAATTCAACGCATCGGTGCCGAGAATGGAGAAGATGAACTGACAGGCAAAGGGGATCACGTAGATCGCCGCGCCGACGAGAACTGTCAAAGCGACCAGAACCGGAACATCCGAATAGTTCTCGACAACGGAAATGCGCGTCACAATGCCGATGACTACGACGAATACCCACAACATGTGCAGGCTCTGTATTCGAGCATTGTGGAAGAACGCGATGTATCCACCGATCACCGAGAACATCACGGCATGTGCCAGTGCCGCAAGTGGATTGGAATACAACAGCATTGCGGCCGCTATTCCCACTTCCGAATAGAGCACAAAGGCGTATGACCAGGAACGGGAGAGGTTGCGCCTCGTCGAGAGGGCGACAGCCATCATCACGGTCATGACGATGATGACTGCGTTCGCGGTGCGCGCGTGCGGAGTGGTCGGTCCCTGTGGACTGAAGCGAGTCAAGAACATGATCACGGTGACCAGCACCAACGAGCAGACGACAAGAAACCGCGAGGCGACAGTCAACCCTTTGTCTGCGAGATAGCGATTGAAGGTGTCGAATTGGTCCGGACGCCGATACCAATCGACAAGTTGAGAAGAGATCAGCCGGAATGCGGGACCGGAGAGCGTTCGTTGAGACGCGACGGCATCCGAACGCTCCACACCCTCGGCAGATTCCATAGGGTCAGGGTAATCCAGTCAACTCCCCGCAATCAGACAATTCTCACTGTTTGCCGTCCCACATCACAACTCGATCGCCGCCGGCGGCCTTCGCGCGGTACATCGAGGCGTCTGCTACTCGAAACAGTTCCGTCAACTCCTCGTCGGAAATGATCGAAGACCATTCGGCAGAGGTGATCGCGACTCCGACGCTGGTCGTCACCGCCGGATCACGATCGTCGATTCGCAGGTGCCTTCGCAGATTGTCCTCGAATGCGGGCGCTGCACCGACGTCGATCGTGTCCACCAAGACGAACTCGTCCCCACCGAATCTGGCGAAGAGCGCCTTCTCACCGCCGCACCACCGCAGTCGATCAGCAATCTGACGAAGTACGAGATCGCCTTCTTCGTGCCCCCGCGAGTCGTTGACGCTCTTGAACGAATCGACATCGACGATCGCGACGACATACGACGACTTGCTCGACGCATGCCCCGTTGCCCCCATTTCGACAACAGCTCGCTGCAGCCCGCGCCGATTCAGAAGGCCGGTCAACGGATCCACATCCGAACTGTCCGCGTCGGAGCCGAGAAGTGAGAGGACGAACTGGCAGGCGAACGGGATGACCACGATCCCGGTGGCGATGATCAGACACAGTGCGGTGGCCAACGCAGGATCCGCGTAGACCGCGACCTTTCGGCCGACCACTGCCAGAACCACGATGGACAGGGCGATGTGAATCGCCTGGAGTCTCGCGTTGTGAAAATACGCGATGTAACCACCGATCAGTATCAAGAGCACGCACTGGATCAACCCGATGAAGGGGTCGTGGTTCAAGAACACACCGACAAATACGCCGACCTCGCAGTAGGCGACAAAAAAGTACGACCACCGACGCGTGATTTCGGGCAGAAGGCAGAAGAGCACGATCACCGCGACCGTGACTCCGATGATGACGGCGTTGACGACGCTGGTGACGTGGTTGTGCACGCCCGCGTCGCTGAAGCGCAGCAGAGTCATCGCAACGATGACCGTCGTCAGGGAACCGATGACCAGCAATCGGACGGCTAGCTCCAGGCCCTTCGTGGCGAGGTATCGATTGAAACTGTCGAATTGATCAGGACGCCGATACCACTGAACGAGAAGGTCGAAAGCCGACTTCACAGCTGATTTTTCACGGCCACGCGGCGCGGGCAGAATCGACTGCAGTCGGTCCTGTCCGAACGATGTCATGCGCAGATCATAGGTGCGCAGACCGTCGTTCGGGATCAAGAGCGCAGGATCGAGGCCGCAAATCCACGGTCGGTGTCAGCGCCGAACGAGGTACGTGTCCATGATCCAACCGTGCTTCTCGCGCAGCTCCGCCCGGCGCGCGACGATCCGATCTTCGACGTCGCGCAGGTTGCCGGAAATCAACTCCTCGTCCGCGGTTCCGAGGTATGCCCCCCACCAGATTTCGGCATGGTCTTCGGCCACCTGAGTGAAAGTGCAATGCGCGTCGAGCATGACGACGGCGTTGTCCACGCCGTCGGGCAATCCCTCGGCCAGTTTGCGGCCGGTCGTGATGTGGATGGATTCGCCGATTCGGTTGAGGACGATTCGGTGCTGTGCAGCCAACGACTGCACGCTGGTGATTCCCGGGATGACGGAGTAGTCGAACGTCACTCTCCCGCGAGCGAGCACGCGCTCGACGATCCGCAGAGTGCTGTCGTAGAGGGAGGGGTCACCCCAGACGAGAATCGCTCCGACGCCAGGTTCGGCCGCGAATTCCGCTTCGAATTTCGCGGCCCGACGCTCGTGCCAGTCCTCGACAACCCCCTCGTAATCGGTCGGGGTTCGGTCCCGCGGCGGGTCCGTGATCTCGACCACCTTGTAGTCGAGGTGAACATGCTCGTCGAGGATGCCGGTTCGCAAGTCGACCAGAGCCTGCTTCTCGTCACCCTTTCCGATGATGAAGAACGTATCGGCCCTGTTCATAGCCTTGATCGCCTGAACCGTCACCTGGTCGGGATCACCCGCACCGATACCGATCACCAAGAGGGTTAATAAAGGCGCACGGCAAGGCAGGCCCTAGACTGATTCCCGTGACTGTCTCCACTGCTTACGAAGACCTCCTCCGGCTCGTCATGGAGACGGGTACCGCCAAATCCGATCGAACCGGAACCGGCACCCGCAGCATCTTCGGTCACCAGATGCGTTTCGATCTTGCCGACGGCTTTCCGCTCGTCACCACCAAGAAGGTCCACCTCAAGTCGATCGTCAACGAGCTCCTGTGGTTCCTGCGCGGCGACTCCAATGTGGCGTGGCTGCACGAGCACGGCGTCTCCATCTGGGACGAGTGGGCCGACGAGAACGGCGAACTCGGCCCCGTCTACGGCGTCCAGTGGCGTAGCTGGCCCACCCCTTCGGGCGAGCACATCGACCAGATCACGCAGACCGTCGAGACCCTGCGCTCCAACCCCGATTCGCGGCGAATCATCGTCTCGGCGTGGAACGTCGCCGACATTCCACAGATGGCTCTGGCTCCATGCCACGCGTTCTTCCAGTTCTACGTCGCCGACGGCAAGCTCTCCTGCCAGCTGTACCAGCGCAGCGCCGACATGTTCCTCGGCGTTCCGTTCAACATCGCCAGCTACGCGCTGCTCACCCACATGATGGCCCAGCAGGCCGGACTCGACGTCGGCGAGTTCGTCTGGACCGGCGGTGACTGCCACATCTACGACAACCACGTCGACCAGGTCACCGAGCAGCTCGGTCGCGAGCCCCTTCCGTTGCCGACCCTGAAGCTGAACAAMCGCGACTCCATTTTCGACTACACCTTCGAGGACGTCGAGATCGTCGATTATCAGCACCACCCCGCGATCAAAGCACCGGTAGCGGTCTGACGATGACCGATCGCACAGTCACCCTCATCTGGGCGCAGGCCCACGACGGCGTCATCGGCGTCGACAACACGATCCCGTGGCGCGTGTCCGAGGACATGGCTTACTTCAAACGCGTCACCATGGGACATCCGGTGATCATGGGACGGCGCACCTGGGACTCCATTCCACTGAAGTTCCGGCCGTTCAGCGGGCGTCGGAACATCGTCGTCACGCGCGATCCGCAATGGCAAGCCGAAGGCGCCGAGGTAGTCCACAGGCTGGACGACGCCTTGGCGTTGCCGGACGGTGACGTATTCGTCGTCGGAGGCGGGCAAATTTATTCGGCTGCACTGCCATTCGCGACGCATCTCCTGGTGACCGAGGTCGACCTCGACATCGCCGGTGATGCCTTTGCTCCCGAGATCGGCCCCGAATGGAACCTGAAGTCCGACGAGCCCTGGCAGACCTCGGAGAAGAGCGGGCTGCGCTTCCGCTGGCTGGAATACACGCGCTGACCGACTTCCGCCGATAACGAGGCACCTCGCGAGTGAGTCGGTCATACTCCAAGAACGACATTCACCGCTTCCGAGAGGTCTTCGATGGACAAGAAGTCACTGACCGCTCTCGCTCGTCAACAGTTGAAACTGGCGGGCTCGGCGACCAGCGGTCGCAGTTCACAAACCGTCTACGGCGGCCACCAGCGCAGCCTGCGACAGACGGTGATCGCCCTGAGCGCCGGCAAGAGCCTCGCCGAACACGACAGTCCGGGCGAAGCCACACTGTTGGTCCTGAGCGGGAAGCTGAATCTTGTGTGTGGGAGCGACCAGTGGAAAGGATCCACCGGTGATTTCCTCACCGTGCCGGCCGACCGCCACAGCGTCGAAGCGCTCGAAGACGTTGCATTTCTGCTCACCGTCGCTATGAAGGGTTGAAGTCGGTACCGTCTTCCGGGTGAGCGAAACCGTGATCGAAGTGTCCATCGTCGCAGCCCCGTCCGTTTTGTGGCCCGCCCTGCGCGACCCGTCGCTGATTCGTCGTTGGTTCGGCTGGGAGTACGACGGTCTCGACGACGAAATCGCCCAGATCTACTCCACCGCTGAGGCCGATCCCGAGGCACTGACGCTGAAACTCGGAAACGGTGACCGCTTCTCACTTCTCGAACAAGACGGCAAGACGGTCGTCCGCATCGATCGGCCGGCCAAATCTGCCGACGACGACTGGTACGACGACATCACCGAGGGATGGACGACGTTCCTCCAGTTGCTCAGATTCGCAGTGGAGCGCCACGGACTCGCTGAGCGAAGAACCATCTATCTCGACGGCCTGCTGCTCCCTGGCGAGAATGCGGCAACCGTCCTCGGGCTCACCGAAATCGAATTGGAAGCGGGAAGTCGATACGCGGCGACAATCACTCCCGGCGACTATTTCGAAGGCGTCGTCGACTACGTCACCGATCACCAATTCGGGTTGACAGTCGAAGATCTCGGCCCTGGTCTACTCTCTGTCGCGACCCAGTCGGTGACTCCGCAGCGCCCAGACGGAGGCATGTCCATCCTGCTGACCACCTACGACCTGAGCGATGACGAGTTCGACGAAATCAAGCATCACTGGTCGTCGTGGTGGGAAGGTCGCCGTCAGGAGGGCTGACGTCCCGCGAGGCGATATGCTTCGACCATGGTCGAAGCATCGGGTCACAGTCCGGCACGCACGTTCGGCGAGTTGCTCGATCGCCTGGGCGATTCCAATGCAGACATACCGACACTCCACCGTCTGCTCGAGGCGGTCCTGGTGGTCGGTTCAGGTCTGGATCTCGACCTGACACTCCAACGGATCATCACCTCTGCGACAACGGTTCTGGATTGCCGCTACGGCGCCCTGGGGGTTGCGGCGCCGGGGGGCGGGCTCTCGGAATTCGTGTACGAGGGAATCTCCGGGTCCCAACGCGCGACCATGGGGCATTTCCCCGAAGGTCATGGCGTTCTGGGTGTTCTGATGAATCACCCGCAGACTTTGCGTGTGGCGCATCTCGGCGACCATCCCGAATCGGTGGGATTCCCCGCGAATCATCCACCGATGGAGAGCTTCCTCGGGGCGCCGATCATGATGCGAGGAAAGGTGTTCGGAAGCATCTACCTGACTGAGAAGCGCGGAAAAGCCGAGTTCACCCAAGAAGACGAGGTCATTCTCGAGGCCCTCGCCATCGCAGCCGGCATCGCTGTGGAAAATGCTCGACTGTTCGAGCAGTCACGAACTCGTGAAAGATGGCTCACCGCAACATCTGCCATTCGCTCGCGGTTGCTGGCCGGTGACTCGCTCGAGGACGGCCTGCAACTTCTTGCCAGTCGCGTTCGGGACCTGACCGGCGTCGACGACGTGATCGTGGTGATCTGCGAGAACGGGTACGCACAGGTTCACGCTGCAGCCAGCGCCAGAACCACGTCACGTGGAGTCAGAATTCCAGCGACGACCTATCCGTTCGACGTGGTGCGGAGCACTCGAAAGCTACAGGTACTCACCACTTTAGGTGCACTCACCGAACTGGTGCCGTCGGCCGGAAGTGCGGTCGTGGCACCGATGTGCGTCGCCTCCGGTGTAGTCGGCGCGGTCATCGTGGCGTCGAACTCGACCAACACGCACTGGGATCACGACGAACTGACCCGAATCGAGTCGATGGCCGAACTCGGCTCCGTTGCAATCGAGTTCGACGAGAAACAAAAGGCGCAACGCCTGTTGTCGGTTCTCGCCGACCGCGACCGCATCGCACGAGACCTGCACGACAACGTCATCCAGCGACTGTTCGCGAGCGGAATGAGCCTGCAGAGCACGCTTCCGGACGAGACCCTCCCGGAGTCGGCGCGCGCGATTGTCAAACGATCCCTCGAACAACTCGACAAGACAGTCCGCGAGATTCGGACAACCATCTTCGATCTGCAGACTCCCACAGCCACCGATTCGTCGAGCCTGCGCCGACGCCTCCTCGATGTCATCGGCGACGCCACCGCACAGTCCGCCGTGACCCCCAGCGTCCAATTCTCCGGCGCCATCGACACTCTGGTGAATCCCGGGATCCACCAGCACGCCGAAGCTGTGCTGCGTGAGGGGCTGAGCAACGTCCTTCGGCATGCACACGCACACCACATCACCATCGCAGTCACCGCGGACGTCGAATTTGCGATCACGATCGAAGACGACGGCGTCGGACTCCCCTCCGACTTCCACAAGAGTGGACTTCACAATCTCGAGCGCCGTGCCGAACATTGCGGCGGTACGTGCACGATCGTCAACCACGATCCGAGCGGTGCACGCCTGCTCTGGCGAGTACCGCTCGGGCGCACCAACTCGAATCGACCGAAGTCCGGTCGGTAGACCTACCGACTGCCGCTGCGGATTTCGGTGGCCAGCACCGCAGCCTGAGTACGACGCTGCATGCCCAGCTTCGAGAGCAGACGCGTCACGTAGTTCTTGACTGTCTTCTCCGCGAGGAACAATCGCGCGCCGATCTCCCGGTTGGTGAGTCCCTCTCCGATGAGGTCGAAGACTGCTCGCTCCTGATCGGAAAGTTCGGCCAACGGATCAGCGGTGCGGTCGCTACGGATCCGCTGCATCAGCGCCTCCGTCGCCCGACTGTCGAGCAGTGAACCGCCGCGCCCGACTGTGCGGACCGCAGCGACCAGATCGGTTCCGAGAATCTGTTTGAGGACAAATCCCGAGGCGCCCGCCATGATCGCGTCGAGTAGTGCCTCGTCGTCCGCGTACGACGTGAGCATCAGGCAGCGCAGGTTGGGCAGCATCGAGCGCAGTTCGCGGCACAGTTCGACGCCGTTGCCGTCCGGCAGCCGTACGTCCAGAACCGCGACGTCGGCATTGCTCTGCGGTACCGCAGCCAATGCTTCTCCCACGGATGCGGCCTCACCCACCACCACGAAGTCTTCGACCCCGCCGAGTAGGTCGAACAATCCGCGTCTGACGATCTCGTGATCGTCGACCAGGAATATCCGCGTTGTCATCGAACCCCTCCAAAAGACATCTCACGTCGAACGGTACCGGAGATGGTGGACTCAAAAGTCATTGAATGCATTCTCTTCACTTGTTGACGTGCCGGACGATGAGAACCGGGCAATCCGCAGTATGGAGCAGTGCCCGACTGGTCGATCCGAGGAGCATTCCCGCGAATCCGCCGCGCCCACGGCTGCCGACGACGAGCAATTGCGCCGTCTCCGCGTATTCGCTCAGCACTCGGACCGGACGGTCACGCGCGACGACTCTCTCGACGACGACGTCCGGGTAGCGCTCGGTGAAACCAGCCAATTGCTCGGCAAGGACAACTTCCTCACCTGTCTGGATGCTGCTCCACAGTGGATCGTCGGGGGTGGCGCCCAGGGAGGGCTGCACGCTCACATCGCTCCACACGTTGACGGCGATCAACGTTGCACCCCGAGCGGATGCCTGTTCGAAAGCATGCTCGACTGCCTCGATGCTGCTTTCGGATCCATCGACGCCGACGACGACAGGACCTTCGGTCGGCGGTCGACCATCGAGGGTCCGGCCCCGGACTACCGCCACCGGAGATTCGCCGTGCGAGACGACCGACACCGTCGCGGAACCGACGACCAATCCGGTGAATTCACCATGCCCGCGGGGCCCGAGCGCAATGACGTACGCGCCCTTGGACAATTCGATCAGGCGATCGGAGACGCTGCCGTCGAGTAGTTCGGTGACGATCTGGAGGTCGTCGTCGATGCTTTGCCGCGCGAGGATCTGCGCGCTGTCCAGACGAGCGGTGGCAGTACGGCGAAGTTCGTCCTTGAAGCTCTCGGCGAGGTACGGCTCGGAGTAGTAGAAAGCGGGGATGTGCACCACCGTCGCAATGTGCAGCGGACGACCGAGCGCCACCGCCGTTCGAGCGGCCCAGACGACAGCCGACGACGCCGATTCCGAGCCGTCCACTGCCACGACTACGGGTTTGGTTGCACTCATGTTCGTCCCTCCACGATCGACCAGAGAATCTCTTCGCCCTCACACTATTGCCCAATGACGGCAAAAAGGATTCATCAGCCGACGCGAGTCCCGAATCGGACATTCGGAGTTCGGGTGGACTGCGGCAACGGCCCCGCCAACATCCCTTTCGGGCGTCAACGAGGCCACCGGTGCCGGATTCGCACGCAAACCCTGGCTACTCGATCCACGTTAGGCGAAGAACCCGACCGGTCAGAAGTGAAAAAAGTCCCATATGAAAGCGCCGAAAATCGGGTTTCGTGCGCAAGAGATCCCGAATCACCCGATCTGCTGTGCGCCTTTATTAACCCCCCCCCCCCCCCCCCCCCCCCCCCCCCCCCCCCCCCCCACGGCAGGGTCAGTCACAAATCTTGCGGAACTTCTCGATCAGCTGAACACGGCCGTTGCGATCGGCCGCCAACGGCGTGACGTTGAGCGTCGTGACGCCGGCTTCGGCGAAGGCTGCGACGCGTTCCTTGACGTAGCTCTCGGGACCGATCAACGACACGGCGCGAACCAACTCGTCCGGGACCGCTGCTGCGGCCTCGTCCTTCTTGCCCGCGAGGTAGAGATCCTGAATCTTCTCGGCGGCCTCTTCGTAGCCGTATCGCACCGCGAGGTCGTTGTAGAAGTTCTTGCCCTTGGCGCCCATACCGCCGATGTAGAGCGCAAGGCTCGGGCGTACCCAGTCGAGCATGTGGTCGACGTCGTCACCGATGGCCAGGGCCGGCGACGCGTACACCTGAAGCTCGCCGAGGCTCGGATCGCGCTTGGCCTTGCCCTTCGCAATCGGCTCGCCCCATACGCTTGCTGCCTTCTCCGGATGGAAGAAGATGGGTTCCCAGCCTTCGGCGATCTCAGCCGTCAGCTCGACGTTCTTGGGTCCGAGCGAAGCGATCAGGATCGGGATGCGCTCACGCACAGGATGATTGATCAGCTTGAGCGGCTTACCCAGTCCGGTGCCCTTCTCGGCGGGGAGCGGAACCTGGTAGTACTTGCCCTGGTATTCGACCTTCTCGCGGCGCCACACCTGACGGCAGATCTCGACGACCTCACGCGTGCGTCCCAACGGAGCGTCGTACTTGACGCCGTGGAATCCCTCGATCACCTGCGGTCCGGAAGCACCCAGGCCCATAACGAAGCGACCGTTGGAGACGAAGTCCAGGCCCGCTGCCGTCATGGCGGTCAACGAGGGCGTACGGGTGTAGATCTGGAAGATTCCCGAAGCGAGTTCGATGGTGGACGTCTTGGCCGCCAGGTAACCGAGCTGGCTGACCGCGTCGAAGGAATACGCTTCCGGAACGAAGGCGATGTCCAGGCCCGCCTTCTCCAGGTCACCGACCTCTTCGACGGTTTCGGCGAACCCGCCGCTGTAGTTCAAACCCATACCGATACGCACGTTGTAACCCCAATCCAGACGATTGCCGCCGTGTGCGACGCGCACACAGCCTTGGTACTCCCATCGAACACTTAACTCACATCGAACACTACGGAACATGAGTCCGCATTCATGTGACTACCCCGTTCGTATTCGATGACCGAAACGAACGGGGTAGCGGGAGAACCTGGAGAGGTCAGGATTCTTCGGGGCGAACCACCATGACGGGGCACTTGGCCGAAGCGATCAGGGTATTGCTGGTCGAGCCGAGGAGCATGCCACGGAATCCGCCACGGCCACGGCTGCCGACTACAACAAGCTGCGCCTTTGCCGACCAGTCCAGCAGCCGTCCTCGTGGGTTGTCGAGGTATACCTCGCGCCGGACCTTCACGTCCGGGTACTGCTCGGACCAACCGGCCAAGCTCTCGCTGAGTACGGCGTGCTCTTCCTCTTCGAGAGACTGCGGGGCAAGCGCAGCTGCCCTCGGGTCTTCGAATGCCGCGCTGCCGAGGTCACTCCACACGTGCAGCGCCACCAACTCGGCACCGCGGAACGCTGCTTCCTCGAATGCCGCGCCCACTGCTTGCGCGCTGAGCGCACTGCCGTCGACGCCGACCACGACGGGTCCCTCCGAAGGCACTGCGCCGTCGCGGTCCCGCACGACGATGACCGGGCACTTGCCGTGACTGGCAACACCGACCGCTGTATTGCCGAGAACTGCCGTCGCCGCCTTGCCTGAAGCGGACGCTCCGACAACGACCCGCCTGGCCTGCGCCGAACTCTCGATCAACCACTGAGTTGCGCTGCCGATGGCGATTTCGGTGTGAACTTCGAGTTTCGGATCGATCTCACGGGCGAATTGTTCCGCCTCTGCCAAGATCGCTTTTCCCGCCTCTTCGACCCATTCGTACACCCCACCCGCGTCGACGTACGGTCCGCCGAAACCGTAAGGCGCGAAGTCGAGAGCGTGGATGATGTCGAGTCGCAATTCGCGCTGGGCGGCGATTTTCGCGGCCTCGCGGAGCGCAGTGGACGCAGTGTCCGAACCCTCGACTCCGACAACAACACTGTTATGTTCGCGTGAACTCATGTGCCCACCTTCCTGAAGAAGTAACCGAGCCACTTTCACTCTAACCATCCCACTTGTCCGGCTTTTTTGGGGTCGCCCCCTCTTCATTTCGGGGACTTAGGTCCCCGAAACTGTTGACGGATAGGAGAATTAGCAGAGCAATCAGGACCAGGTGTGAACGGGATCTCCCGCCCGCATGTTCTCGACGTAACCGCGGAGCATTCCGGTGAGCGCAGTCGAGCGGTCCGCGCCCGAGGCCTCCGCGCGCGCCACGTGCTCTCTTTGCCAGGCGGCACCGGTCTGCCGATTCAGGCACCGCCCCTCGATGACGCCGAGATACCGATCGCGGGCCGCGGCGGACAACCCGAAGTCCGCCAAACCCTCGTCCGCCAACGGCAGCAGCCTTCGCAGGACCAACTCGTCGGCACCGACCCAACCGATCTCCGGCCAGTACAAAGTTGCGTCGAGTCCGTACTTGGCGCCGATGTGCAGGTTCTCTTCTGCCGCATGGAACGACATGTGCGACCACAGTGGCCGCTCCGCGTTCACCAGCGCCCGAACTGTGCCGTAATAGAAGGCCGCATTGGCCATGATGTCGACGACAGTCGGTCCGGCCGGCAGCACTCGATTCTCGATACGCAAGTGCGGCTTGCCATCCGAGCAGTCGTACACCGGACGATTCCAGCGATAGACCGTGCCGTTGTGCATCTGAAGCTCGCTCAACTCCGGACCCCCACCCGCCGCGAGCACTTCCAGTGGATCGATGTCCGACACGTCAGGCAGCAGGGCCGGGAAGTACCGTGAATTCTCTTCGAACAAGTCGAGCACTGAGTGGATCCACCGCTCACCGAACCACACCCGCGGCCGCACACCTTGGTTCTTCAGCTCGAAAGTTCTTGTGTCCGTGGCCTGCTCGAAGATCGGGATGCGCGATTCGTGCCAGAGTGCCTTGCCTGCCAGGAAAGGAGAATTAGCCGCCAACGCCACCTGTACGCCGGCCAGACACTGCGCGGCATTCCAATGCGCGGCAAACTCTTCCGGCGCAACGCGGAGATGCAACTGCATGGACGTACATGCCGCCTCCGGGACTACCGAATTGGTATCGGCCCGAAGAATTTCCACGTCGCTGCCAGGTAGCGCGACACCTTCGACGTCGAGTTCGATGTCCTCGCCTCGAGCGGTGAAAATTTGCTCGTTGAGCAATTCGTAGCGCGGGTTCGCGGTGATCCACTCTCGATCGAGATGCTCGAGTTGCAGGGTCGGCAGCATCCCGATCATCACCATCTCGGCGTCGTGCGCATGGATTCGCGCGTCTGCGACGTCGAGGGAGGCGCGCAGTTTCTTTTCCAATTCGAAAGTTGCATCACCGGTGAGTGGGCCGGGTTCAACGTTCATCTCGACGTTGAACTGTCCGAGCTCGGTTTGGAAAACCGCAGCGTCGTCGATGGATTCGAGCACTTCACGGTTGGACATCGCAGGAGCCATGTCCCCGTTCACCAGGTTGAATTCGATCTCCATGCCCAGCAGCGGCGCCGGCTTGTCGACGGCGTCTCGGAAGTCACCACCGTCGAGCATCTGCTTCATGGCGTCGACGCATGACCGCACTTTCTTGCGAAAGAGCCTACGGTCCGCCCGCGTGAATTCTCGCGCCGTGACTTCTGCACCCATCGCGCATTCCCCCTTCGACGATCAACGTCACTGAAGGCTATCCGGCCGGTGTCACCGACAAACGAGAACTGCGGTGGCACCGGGAAGAATTTCCCGACGCCACCGCAGTTCTCCGAAAGTTTCTCTTACGAGTTGTCTACCCAGGTGACAGCCACGCCGCGAGCCTGCAGCCACGCTGCGGGATCGACCTTTGCGCCGTTCTCGGCAACCTCGAAGTGCAGGTGCGGGCCGGTGGACTGGCCACGGTTACCCACTGTGGCGATCTGCTGGCCAGCATTGACGCGCTGGCCGACGTTGACCTGGTAGTCGTTGACGTGGCCGTACGTGGTGACCGTGCCGTCGTCGTGCTGGACGCGGACCCAGAGGCCGAAACCTGACGCCGGGCCGGCGTCGATGACCTGGCCGTCGGCTGCGGCCAGGATCGGCGTACCGATCGGAGCCGCGATGTCGAGACCGCCGTGGTGTGCTCCCCAGCGCGAACCGAAGGTGGAGGTCAGCGTTCCGGACACCGGCTGCACGGTGCGAGCAGAGGTGCCGGGGTTGATCCCCGCGAGGAACTGCTGTGCCTGCGTGTTGAGATCGGCAGCAAAATCGGGAAGCTCGGGAATGTCGAGAGCGGGAAGTGCCGCCAATTCAGCCGGAACGACAACGCCCTCGGGGAGCAGACCCTGCGGGATTTCGATGCCGGCGATGGTCTGAGTTGCCGGCGCCGCAGCAGCGGTTCCTGCACCCATCTGGCCTGCACCGACGAGGAGTGCACCGGTAGCCGCAGCTACGACACCCGCCTTGACACCGGCACCAGGGCCAGCCGACGGGGTGCGGTGGCGGCCGCTTGCTGCCTCGGGATCGATCTCGAAGACAACATCGTCATTGCCCGTGCGGTGGTGGTTTCCCACAGTGTGTACTCCGTCAGTCGTCGGCGTGCAGCGTCCTTCTGATGAAGCCCGCTCCTCTGTCTGCCGAAGAATGTAACAGTTTGATCAAGGCGGCCGCCACCGTTACCCGATCTTGACCAAAACTATTTCTCGCCGTTCTGTCGGCTGGCGTCCAGTTCTGACTTGAATGCGTCGTATCGTGCCCGGTGAGCGGGTCGGCGACGAATGATCGCCCACGCGATTCCCAGAACCACGAACCAGATCGGTGTGACGACAAGTGCCTGCAGGGTGTCGTCCTTGGTTGTCAGCGCCCAGAGGATGAAGACGAAGAACGCGAGCACGACCCAGCACATCACGATGCCGCCGGGCATCTTGAACTTCGACGCCTCGTGCAGGTGCGGACGACGCTTCCGGTACACCATGTAGCTCGCCAGAATGATCGTCCACACGAACATGAACAGCAGCGCCGAGATGGTCGTGACGACGGTGAAGGCCTCGATCACGGAATCGCCCGAGAACAGCAGGATCAGCGACGCCAGCAAGAAGATGCAGGAGAACATCAGGGCGTTCGCGGGGACCTTGCGCGAGTTCAGCTTGCCGAGTGCCCGCGGTGCGTCGCCCTCCTGTGCAAGGCCGAACACCATGCGCGAGGTGGAGTAGATACCCGAGTTGGCCGAAGACGCAGCGGAGGTCAGCACGACGAAGTTGATGACAGATGCAGCGATGCCGAGGCCGGCGAGTGTGAACATGGCGACGAACGGACTCTTGTCTGCGCTGATTTCGCGCCACGGAGTGACCGCGATGATCACGGTCAGTGCAACGACGTAGAACAGCAGGACACGAATGGGGATGGAGTTGATGGCCTTCGGCAGGTTCTTCTCCGGGTCCTTCGCCTCGGCGGCGGTGGTGCCGACGAGCTCGATTCCCACGAAGGCGAACACGGCGATCTGGAAGCCGGCCACGAAGCCCATGAATCCGGTCGGGAACATGCCGCCGTCGTTCCAGAGGTTGTCGATACCCGAGGTGGCACCGTTCGGCGCCGTGAACCCGGAGACGACCATGACGATGCCGACGATGATAAGGCTGACGATGGCGACGATCTTGATCAGCGCGAACCAGAACTCGGTTTCACCGAAGGCGCGAACGGTCGGGAGATTGAGGAGCAGCAGCGCCGCGATCGTCAGCAAAGCAGGTATCCATGCCGCGAGACCTGGCCACCAGTATTTGAAGTATCCGGAAATCGCGATGACGTCCGCGATGCCGGTGACGATCCAGCAGAACCAGTAGGTCCAGCCGGTGAAGAATCCCGCCCAGGGGCCCAGCAGATCCGCGGCGAAGTCGGAGAACGACTTGTACGCCATGTTCGAGAGCAGCAACTCCCCCATCGCCCGCATGACGAAGAAGAGCATGAAGCCGATGATCATGTACACGAAGATCACGGAGGGCCCGGCAAGCGAGATCGTCTTGCCCGATCCCATGAACAGTCCGGTGCCGATGGCACCACCAATGGCGATCAGCTGGATATGCCGGTTGGACAGCTGACGTGAGAGGTGGGGGTCTTCGCCGGACGGCTTCGTCAGGTCTGGTGTATTCGCGTGGTCGGACACGGAGGATCCCCCTCGTCATACGGTTCATCCGGGGCATCGAAATCGTGCCCGTCGGGGGAACCTCGGAAAATGTGCTCTCTCAAAGTACGCGTGCACTGGCTCACATCAAGCATCGGAAAGCGGACGCCGATAACCTGTCGAGGTGAACACTGACAGCACGGCCCATCAAGACGGACATATCGCCGCGACGCTGTTCGATTTCTCCGGAACCCTCTTCCGTTTGGAGGAGAGCGACGATTGGACCGAGCACCTCGTCGATCATCAAGGCGATCCGCTCGACGTGCACGCTCAAGCCGAGTTGATGCGTCGGATGACCGCGCCGGTGGGCAGAACCGTTGAGATGGACGAAGCCGGGATCTACGCGTGGGAGAACCGCGACCGGGATCCGAAGTTGCATCGTCAGGCTTACCTCGACGTGTTGAGTAAGTCCGGGGTGCCCGATCCCGTTCGAGCCGAAGCTTTCTACGCGCTGCTGGTCGATCCGGACCAGTGGTCGCCGTACCCGGATACCGGTGAGGTCCTGAAGTCATTGTCGGAGAAGGGCGTACGCACTGCCGTCTTGAGCAACATCGCCTTCGACATCCGTCCGGCGTTCGTCGACCGCGGCTGGGACGTCTGGGTCGACGAGTTCGTCCTGTCGTTCGAGGTGGGTGCAGTCAAACCGGAACCCGCGATCTTCGAATACGCCCTGGCACAGCTGGATGTGGATGCGGCGCAGACCCTGATGATCGGTGACAGCGACGTCGCCGACGGCGCGGCCCGAGACGTCGGTTGCCAGTTCGCACTCGTCGATCCCCTGCCGACGACCGAACGTCCGCACGCGCTACTCGACGCAGTGCGGAAGTTCGGGCTTCTGTAGGGAGCGCTCAGACGCCTTCGGTGAGTTCGCGCAACGACGCGTAGCGCTCGCGCACGTGGGGAGCTGGTTCGGCGTCGAATCGTCGCTCTTCCGGTTTCGGCCACACCGGCGGCTGCGTGTCCCCGGACAGTGCCCATGCTGCTTGCCTGCATGCCCCTTCGGCGACGTACTCACCCGGAGCAGGGATTACGACCGGCACTCCGAGAATTGCCGGCGCAATCTCACAGAGAGCGCGAGACTTCGCTCCGCCTCCGACGAGGAGAACTCGCTTCACCTCGACGCCCTGACGAACCAGATCGTCGACGCCGTCGGCCAAGCCGCACAGGAGCCCTTCGACTGCGGCGCGCGCGAAATGCGCCGGCGTCGAATTCTGCAGCCGGAAACCGTGCATCGCTCCCGTGGCGTCAGGGCGGTTGGGCGTCCGCTCGCCCTCGAAGTACGGAATCATGACCAGTCCGTCGTTTCCGAGGGGCGCGGTCAACGCCAACCGGGACAGTTCGGCGTGATCGACACCGAGAATGGACGCCGTCGCATCAAGAATGCGCGCGCCGTTGAGAGTGCACACGAGCGGCAGGTGCAGACCGGTTGCGTCCGCGAATCCTGCCACGTTTCCACTGGGATCGTGCGTGGGGGTGGCCGATACAGCCGACACGACGCCGGATGTTCCGATCGAGATGATCACGTCACCGGGGACTGCTCCCAAACCCAGTGCGGCTGCGGCATTGTCACCCGTACYCGGTCCGATGATTCCCCCGGAGTCAGTGCTTCCGATCTTGTCGTTCGGCGATGCAACTCGGGGAACATGGGGGGTGCGATCGCGAAATGCCAACGCCAGCAAGTCGGTACGGTATTCGCGCGTCGAGGCAGCGTAATAGCCGGTTCCACTTGCGTCGCCCGCGTCTGTGGCGAGCTCCTCGATTGAACCGGACCCGCCCAATTTCCAGGACAGCCAGTCATGCGGAAGACACACCGCGGCAGTGCGATCGGCGTTGCCTGGCTCGTGATCTGCGAGCCATCGAAGCTTGCTTGCCGTGACCGCGGCGACCGGAACTACGCCAACCGCGTCGGCCCACGCCTTCGATCCGCCGAGTTCTTCGACCAGATCCTTCGCAGCCTTCGCCGAACGAGTGTCGTTCCACAGCAGCGCCGGCCTGACGACCTCGCCGCCGCTGTCCAGACACACCATGCCGTGCTGTTGAGCTCCGACGGATACCGCTGCGACGTCGCCGAGCCCACCCGCCGCGGCGATTGCATTGTCCATCGCCTCGAGCCAGCATGTCGGATCTATCTCGGTACCAACGGGATGGGCCGCCCGTCCTTCTCGTACCAGTTCTCCCGAATCGGCATCACGGACAATGACTTTGCACGACTGGGTAGACGAATCGATACCGGCTACGAGGGTCACACTGGCGTCCTTTCCGAAGGACCGTCAGCTCGCGTTGGCGACCGCGGGCATCCGGTTGCTGCGCTTACGCAGCGATCGCACATATTCTGCGCGCTCGGTCTCCGTCATTCCACCCCAGATGCCGTAAGGCTCGTGGACGGAGAGTGCGTGTTCGCGGCACTGCTGGAGTACAGGGCACGTCGCGCAGACCTTCTTGGCGTTGCGTTCACGGTTCTCGCGAGCGTGTCCACGCTCGCCGTCCGGGTGGAAGTAGACCGCGGAATCGTGCCCACGGCACGCTCCCTGCAGCTGCCAGTCCCACACTTCGGCGGTCGGGTACGGCATCGGAAGGTGCTTGTGCATGATGGCGACCTCAATTCCTTACTCGGGTGAAACGGATTCGGGTGACTCGGGGCTGACGCCGGGTCGGACTTATCGACGCCTGGCCGATTGGCCGAGTCGATGTGCACAGACCGTTGCGAGTTCGCCGGTGACCGGCGGAGTCAGCGCTACGACGCCGTCGTCGAGAATTGCCTGCAGCCTGCGGAAATACTCATCCGGGGCGAGGCCGAAAGTTACAAAGATCTCTTCGTCAGGTCCACCGTCGAACTGCTGCCACTTACGTGCGAACTCGACGATCTCTTGTGTATCGGTGCGGCTCATCAGGTTCTCCCCTGTTTGTGCGCCCTGCTTCACAGAAACTGCGACTCGTCTCCTCGGACGCCCGTGGCAGTGAGTCAAGACACAGACTATGCCTACTTCTGCTTTTTCACAAGACCTACTTACGTCTTTTTGTGGACAAAGTATGCGAACTTTCGCACGCTGAAGTTACCGACGAGGAATGCTTGAATAGGACAATGACCCGACCGTCCACGACTCCGGCTACCGCGGGAGAGGTATTCACGCTGATACGCAGCGGTTCCGCGACCACGCGCAGCGAGATCGGGAAGCTCACCGGCCTGTCCAGGACGGCGGTATCGGCCAGGGTTGCAGCACTTCAATCGCTTGGTTTGATCGCCGATGACGACGAGGGCCCGTCGACGGGCGGCCGGCCGCCGTCCACTCTCACCTTCGCGAACTCGTCCGGCGTGGTTCTCGTCGTGGCAATCGGTCGATCGCGGGCACAACTTGCCGTCACCGACCTGGCGGGCACGATCCTCGCCGCAGAAGACATCGACAAGTCGGTCGGGGTCGGCCCCGACGAACTGATGCCCGAAATTGCCGAGCATCTTTCGTCACTACTGGCCCAGGTCCAACGCGCGTCTACCGAGGTCATCGGAATCGGACTGAGCATTCCCGGAACGGTCGACGTCGCCGCGGGAGCGAGCCTCGACTCTCCGATGATGGCGGGATGGGACGGCGTCGCTCTTGCCCCCTATCTGGCATCGGTGACCACGGCGCCGCTGTTTGCCGACAACGATGCCAACGTGATGGCCCTGGCCGAATTGAGCGAACGACGCGAGAGCGCGCCCAACCTCCTGATGATCAAGGCGTCAACCGGCCTCGGCGCAGGAATCGTCATGGGCGGAATCCTCCAACGCGGTTCACTCGGAGCGTCCGGCGAGATCGGGCATACCAAAACCGCTGCAGCGCGGGGCATGAAGTGTCGCTGCGGCGACGTCGGCTGCGTCGAAACCGTCGCCAGCGGCTGGGCTCTCGTGCACGCCCTCCGAGATCAGGGCCGAAGTGTCGGGCACGTGCGTGACGTCGTCCGCCTCGCCCTGGACGGCGACAGCGAAGCCCGCCGGCTCATCAGAAGCAGCGGCCGACTGATCGGCGACGTCATTTCCGGCGCGGTCAACCTCCTCAATCCCGAGGTCCTGATCATCGGCGGCGACATGGCCGAGGCAGACGAGCTCTTCCTCGCCGGACTTCGGGAGTCCGTCTACGGCAACGCAACGGCGCTTGCCACCCGAAAGCTTCAGATCGCTTCGGTCAGCCACGGCGCACAATCCGGGATCCTCGGTTGTGCGGTTCTCGTCCTCGACCATCTGCTCAGCGCCAGGGAAATCGATCTGCGGATCGCCGCGTCGCTCCACACCTGAGCAACTGATTTCTCGCATGCTCTGCACCAGATAATCAGACCTTTCCGGCACCCCTTGTGTTGACGCTCACACTTCTGCATAATTCATTACCTACCGATCATTCGGTTGCCAATATCGACAATGAGATCGCGCAGGAACGCTCCGAGTCAGCCAAAAGCATGCACCGAGCACACCGGCAACGTCGCAGATCGAACAGCGTTTCTCCCCTGTTCCGACTTCGCAGTTCACCGCGCCGGTGAACCACGTGACTGGCAGAAAGTAGCTCGATGACCACAACCAGAACTGGCACCAAGCCCGCCGCGAAGGAGTACGACCGCGCCGCGATGGCGTCGATGGTCGGCACCACCGTCGAGTGGTACGACTTCTTCATCTACGCCCAAGCCGCAGCCCTGATCTTTGCCGACCTGTTCTTCAAGCCGATGGGCTCGGCAGGCCAGATCGTCTCCTACGTCACGGTCGGCATCAGCTTTGTCTTCCGTCCTCTCGGCGCCATCGTGGCTGGCTATCTCGGCGACAGACTCGGCCGTAAACGTGTCCTGGTCGCGACGTTGGCGATGATGGGGGCCGCGACCGTTCTCATCGGCGTGCTGCCGACGTATGCCTCGATCGGCATCTGGGCGCCGATCCTGTTGATCCTTCTCCGAATCGTGCAGGGATTCTCGACGGGCGGCGAATGGGGTGGGGCTGCTCTTCTTGCCGTCGAACACGCACCCACCAAGCGTCGAGGGTTCTTCGGAGCGTTCGTCCAGATGGGCGTACCGCTCGGAATGTTGCTCGCCACCGGCGTTTTGGCACTGTGCACGTTCACCCTCACGGACGAACAGTTCACCACCTGGGGATGGCGAGTGCCGTTCCTGCTCAGCGTCGTGCTGATCGGCGTCGGCTTCTACATTCGAAGCAAGGTCAGCGAGTCACCCGTGTTCGCCGAACTCAAGGAACGCCGCACCGAGAGCAACACGCCTATCCGAACTCTGTTCAAGAAACACCCGAAGCAGGTCGTACTCGCGGCCCTCTCCTTCATCGGCACAAACGGCAACGGCTACATGGTGATCGGCGGATTCATCGTCGCGTACGCAACCAAGACCTACGGCCTGGGTAAGACCGAACTACTGATTGCCACGCTCGCAAGTGCAGTCACGTGGGGCGTTTTCACCATGATCGGCGCTTACTGGTCGGATCGGCGCGGCCGCACCACGGTGATGAACGTCGGCAACCTCGCAATGATCCTCTTCGCGGTGCCGTTCTTCCTCCTCATCGACACCGGCAATCTCGGCTGGATCTACGTGGCAATGATCCTGTTCTCGGTCGGACTCGGACTGTCGTACGGACCTCAACCGGCATTGTTCGCCGAACTGTTCCCAGCTTCGATCCGCTACAGCGGCGCGTCGATCTCCTACGCCGTCGGCACCATTTTCGGCGGCGCCTTTGCTCCCACCGTCGCCCAATGGCTCCTCGGCAAGACCGGTGGCACTCTTGCCATCTCGATCTATCTCGCCCTGTTGGCCGCAGTGTCGTTCGTCGCCACGATGCTCATCAAGGACCGATCTGGACGAGATCTGATGGTGTAATCGGCCTGAATGAGAACGCCCCACGGCGACGCGATGCCGGAGTTTGTCAGCCGAACTTTCGAATGGCGAACTCCGGCAACGTCTTCGCAGTATTCGCGGAGCGTACGATCTTGTGGTTCTTGCCTCTCATCAGCGCCAGTTGGATCCGCGATTCGATCCAGAACGCACCGCGTGGCGATCGGTTCCAGGTCTTGTGCAGCAACGTCTTCGTCCCTGCGACGGCGTCCGGCGAGCGAGTCATGATCTGCGACAACAGTTCCTGTGCCGGTTTGATCGGATTGTCACTTACTCCGCTCACGAACCCCCACTCGAGAGCCTGATTTCCATCGAACAGTTCAGCAGTCATGGCGAGGCGTTTCACGACGTCCATCGCCGCGAGTTCGCGCATCGTGACCGTTCCGGTCATGTCGGGGATCAATCCCCACTTCGCCTCCATCACCGAGAACGTGCAATCAGGGGTGGTGAATCGAAAGTCTGCGGCGAGCGCCAATTGCAGTCCCCCGCCGAAGCAGTGGCCGTGGACGACCGCGATGACCGGCACGGGCAATTCGCGCCACACCCAGCACGCACGTTGAAAGAGGTTGGTCTTCTGACCGGGAAATTTCGCAAAGGCCTTGGCCATCCGGCTCGGCTGCTTGCCGGCAGAAGCGAAGTCCAATCCGGCCGAGAATGCGTCGCCCGCGCCTTGCAGAACCACGCCCCGGATCGAACGATCAGTTCTGATCGTTCGGGCCGCGTCCACCAGCGCGTCGAGCATGTCCAGATCGAGACCGTTGAGTTTCTCCGGCCGGTTCAGCGTCACGTACGCCACCGACTGCACTACCTCGACACGAACACGATCACTCACGGCAACTCCTTCGATTCGACATATCCCCGACGAACTTACCTGAGAGTAAGTTCGTCGGGGATTCGTCATGCCAACGTGTTCTGCAACATGATTCATACGGCCCCTGCTGTAGATCCCGCAAAGACTCCGTACCCAGATCGGCTAGATCGTCGCGCCTAGATGTGCTGTAACCAGGTCGATTACCGTGCTGTATGAGCTCAGATTCGGCATCGTCATGAACCCATGAATCGTGTCGCTGATGTTGATGTGATTCACGAAAGTGCCGTCGCGCTCCAACAAGGACGCGTAGTTGATGGCATCATCACGAAGGGGGTCATGCCCTGCGGTGACTACCAACGCTTGTGGTAAGTCGACGAATGACTGGTTGAGCGAAGGGCATACGCGCGGATCCGAACGCTCATCGCTTGTGGTGTATATGTCGAAGAACCACAAGACGGTAGCCGTGGCCAGCAATGGAGCGTGCTCGTTGTCGACCCACGAGGGGCGCGCAATCGCATATTCCGTCCCCGGATAAAAAAGCACCTGAGACTTCAATGCCGGCATCGCACCGCGATCGAGATGGGTAAGCACGGCGGAAAGATTTGCGCCGGCACTGTCACCGCCCACTGCTAGCCGGTTTACATCGATGCCGAGCGCCGGGCCGTGCTCTCGAACCCATGAAAGCGCCGCAACCGCATCGTTGACAGCGGCTGGGAACTTGTCCTCGGGAGCGAGCCGGTAGTCGACAGATACAACAGCAATGTTGTTGCGCGATAAGATATCTCGACACAAGTAGTCGACGCCCCCGTCGAGTCCACCGGTGGCCCACCCACCTCCGTGAAAGTAGAGCAGTGTGGGACTTGGCCGAGCGTCGACGTCTGGACGATAGACCCGGACTGTGAAGGACACGTCGTTCGCGTGCACGCTGTGGTCCGACACATCGCCGACCTGGGGCAATTCCGGCAGTTGCGCACCTAACTGCTCGAGGGCTGAGCGCACGTCGGTGATGGACAATCCGCTGAGGCCTCCAACGGGCAGTACTGCGGCCAACATGTCCGCGACAGCTTGGGAATCTGCAGCCAGCGGGGTCTGGAGTGAAACTTCAGTCATGATTTGTTATCCATTCCTGTTGAGTTCAAGTCCGGTGAATTCACCGTTTTCTCACCATTCTTCGATGCCCCCAGAAGTCCCTGTCACGCGCTTGATGGACCTCCCGGAAGGGTGTAACGGCCAACGACCGAAGTGCATCGTCGTCGTGCGCGCCCGCGCCCCTCGATCCGCCTGCAGGTCGAGCCATCCGCGCGCCTCGCTCTGCGTCGTAGCGCGCTAGTAGTGCTGTGTGATCGAAGTCCACAGCGACCGGCACTCCGGATTCGGGCAACCGGACGGGGGTTTTGACGATGACATCTTTGCTGCTCATCGGAATCTTTCTGAGAGATGGACCGAAACTCGACATGTCGTCGATAGTTCTTGACAGCCCGTCAATTAATGACACGCTACATACCCGGATGGGATCTGTAAACCCCACCCAGTCCACGCAGCAGCCAGGTCTGGACTGAAGGTTGTCAATCGTCGATATGAGGAAATGCCTTGCAACAAAGCAGATTTCACTGGATCTTGAAGTAGTGTCCGCTGCAGCGACGGGCGGTACTGTCGATGGTGTCCTGCGACACTCCGCCGCGAGCTTTCCCGGCAACACTGCCTTCCGTTCGGAGGTTTCGATCCGAATACGGGTGATCGCGTCGCGGCGTACGGCGCCAACCCCGACGCCTAATTGATCAGATACCTGGCGTGTGCACGCGCCGGACTGATATATGTGCCGGCGAACTACGCACGCAGGTCGGGGAGTTGACGTATCTCTCAGCCAATCCGGGGCACGGGCTGTCCTGGTCGATCCGACCCTCGAGGACGCCCTCACTACCGTGTCGAGCGACCCGGTCACTGTCGAGCACATCCTGCCGTTACGCGAGGCGGAGGGTTCGAGACTCGAGGTCGCGGGCGAAGGCGCCGTTCCAAATCTGATACAGGCTTCCTCGCCGACCGATCCAGTCCAGCTTCTCTACACCACACAAAACCCAAGGGCGCTATGATCACCCGCGTATCGGTGATGCGGTGGACGCCATCGGAAACAATCCGATGTAGACGACAACCAAACGCGCGTTGTCGCTGTGGATCCGAAGGAACACCTCGGCACCGGAGTGGGCCGGGGCCCGCATTGCATTGAATGCGTTGGCGCCCGGTGTGATCCGCACCCCAATGACGGAATATGGGTTCAGTTCGCAGGCGGGACGTGAGATCTTTCAGGAATTCCGCTCAATGCACCCACCGGCAACCCTGAAGCCGTCGCCGCATTGGATTTTCCGACGAGCGTGACGATTCAGTCGCGACCGGCCAGGTTCTCTATGCGGACCGAAGCGTAGAAACGAAATTTCGTTCTGAAATTGTCTGTCCCACGACAACCACAGAGTATTCACTCTGATGCAGAATGGTGCCATCCGAGAAAGTGAGAGGCATCATTCTGCACCACTGTCGATTTTTTCTCGTCGCGGATCTATTCCCCATGCGGAACTGAGCGTCACTAAACGTAGATTATCCATCATTCGTTCGGTTTCACTTACCTGAGGCTTCGCCAAGCGATCTTGATAATAGGCAACTATCCACATGTCGTTGAGAACAGTGGCCAATCCCACGTAATCGTTGGTAATGGGCGTAGCCACGCCTGCCGCCGCGTCGACTTCGATTTGATGTGCGTATTCGCGGGTATACGAGCCCAGTAGCGCCAACCATCGGCGACGAATATCGGCGTCGATGCCCACGGCCTGCATTCCAGCAATCAAAATTACATCGTGGTCAACCCACGTAGAATAGGCGGCATTGATCAATCGATCGTGGTATATCTCGATCGATTCGTGAGCGCGTCGGGGAACACCACCCGTCCGTTCGATCCATATGCTCCAAACATCCGCGACCAGATCACCGAGCACCTCGTACTTCGATTCGAAGTAGAAGTAGAAGTTCGAACGGTTGATACCGACTGCAGTTGCAATATCCGCCACAGATAGTTCGAGGAAGTTTCTTTTCGCGAGGAGATCGCGAAACGCATCTAAGATTGCTCTTTTCTGAAGCTCACCCTTCGAAGGATGCTGGCGTCGAAAACTCGAGGCGGGTTCATCGTTCTCGATCCTAGGCATGGCTAGATCCTACCGAGTTCACCCGAACGACTGACCAACATGCTGCTCGCCGCTCGTGGGACCATGGACATTATGCGGGACTGATCCGGCGGGGGATGTCGAGGAACACTGTGATCCCGGCGGCAAAACAGGCTTCCAGGCCTGTAGATCCGCACGGCCACTCGAGCTTTGCCCAACGATCACTGCCACCGGTCGCGGCATTGATGCTATCTGGATGCCAACTCCTCCGATTCGACATATCCCCGACGAACTTACCTTAGAGTAAGTTCGTCGGGGATTCGTCATACCATCTCGGCAAGAAGTTCCATCGTCACTTGCCCGGCCGGATCCGAATCAGTGGATGAAGGCACGGCCACGACGGTGTCCACGCCCACCGCTCGATACGCCTCGAGTTGCTCGCGCGCATCGGCCGCGGTTCCCACGATTCCCACCGTCGCGACCATCGCGTCCGAGACCTGACTCAAGATCTCTCGAGGCGCGGTCCCGGCCCTGGCTGCCTCGATCACGGATGCAAACCCTGCTCGCACGAACATGTCCGAGTACCCGGGGGCAGCGAGATACGGCACAAGCCCACGTCTGAGCTGATCGATCGACATCTGAGTTGGGCCTTCGGTTGCCACGGCCGCCGGCGCCCAAACCGACACCTGGGGCATCGGCGTTCCCATTTCAGCCGCGATTTCCTTGCACCGTGCGATCAGGCGCCCCGCTTGCTCCGGGCTGACCAGATTGAGCACCAGTTCGTCGCCCAACTCCACCGCGGCGCGAAGGGCCTTGTCTCCGAAAGCTGCAACGATCAGCCGCCCACCCGGCGGCTGAAGTCGCAGTCGATATCCGCTGGTCCGCATCACCGTTCCGGCGACTTCGCCCCGCTCGCCGTCCATCAGCGCTCGCACAGCGCAGGCTGACTCCGCGAGTGCACGTGCGGCCCCCGATCTGCTTCGCCCATGCCATTTTTCGACCACGACAGTGCTGGACGTGCCCAACGCTATCGACACGTGACGCCCGGTCAGGTCGGCTACCGACGCCGCCCCGATCGCGATCATCGCCGGATCACGAACCGTCACCGCGAGCGGACCGACCACCAACTCGGAGTGCTCGAAGCCGGCGCCGACTGACGTCGCCAGAGCAAAGGCGTCGTACGTCGCCATCTCCCCCACCCACACTCGGCCGAACCCCAGTTTGTCGGCGAGGCGTGCAGTAGTGGTCACCTCCCGCGGCGGACGGTCCTGCCACAAGCCCAGGGAGATATCGATCGTCGGCAGTCGGCTATTCGAAATCCCGCTATTCGAAATCCCGCTATTCGAAATCGGAGACAAGACCCATTCCCTTCAAGAGTGTCGGACGGTCGTAGTATTCGAGCCACTCTGTGACCAGCCCGTCTGCCATGCTGAGGATTCCGACAACAGGAACGACGCCGTGGGTCCCGTCGAAGTGGAAATCGTCCACTCGCTGTACAAAAACCCTGCCGTCGATCACGCCGAGCGACTCGATCTTCAGGGTGATCCGTTCACACTTGCTTGCCAGCAATGCAATTCGGCCCGCTACAGCCTCCTTGCCGACAAGCGGTTCCTGCATCACGCTGTGGAGCACACCGTCTTCGGCGAACAGGTCGACGACGCGTGCCCAGTCCATGACGTCCCACGCCTGGAACATCTCACGCGCCAACGCAAGCTTGTCACTGTCGTTCATCACACTCATGCCACACTCTTCTGTCGAAGCTCGCGCTTGAGGATCTTTCCGGTCGAATTGCGCGGCAGTTCTTTCCGAATCTCCAGCCGCTCGGGAAGTTTGTACGACGCGATGCGCTTGTCCTTCAGGAACGCAACCAGAGCATCGAGTTCGAGTTCCGTCTCGGGTCGAAGTGTCACCACTGCTGCGACGCGCTCACCGAGCACTTCGTCGGGGTCGCCGATGACGGCCACGTCCGCGACGGCCGGATGCTCGGCGATCAAACCCTCCAATTCGGCTGGAGCGATGTTCATTCCACCGCGGATCACCAGGTCCTTGCCTCGATCCAGGTAGCGTAGGAATTGTCCGTGATCACCGGCAATCTCGAAGATATCTCCGGTGCACAGGAATCCGCGCTCGTCGAACGGTGACGGCCGATCGCCGAGATAGCCGGCAAAGACTGTCGGTCCGCTGATTCGCAACTCACCCGGGTGTCCGACTTCGGTGATGTCCTCGCCGGTGACCACGTCGACCAAGCGAACGTCCATCCAGTCCGAGATCCTGGTGCTCCAGCGAAAGTTCTCGACACCGAAACGAGGGAAGTACCGTGCGCGGTCGTCCGGATCCGGCATGTCTGCAGGCGAGGAGAGCAGACTGATGCCTTCATTGGACCCGAAGAAGTTGATGACTCCGATTCCATATCGCTCCTGCCATCCCCGCACCATCGGAGGTTGCAGTGGCACAGAACCCGAACCTATCCGCGTCAAGCTCGACAGATCGACCGCCGCGAGCATCGACTCGTCGGCGAGCAGCATCCACAACAGAGCAGGCGGCGCTACCGTGTATGTCACCCGCTCGGCCTCGATCTGTCCGAGGAACACTCGAAGGTCGAACGGGTGGTGCTGTACCAGTACACATCCCGTGCGGAGCCAGGGCAGGAACATTCCGTTGATTCCGGCCATGTTGACCATCGGGAACGGGTTAAGCAGGACGTCGTCGACGACGATGTCGGGAGCATCGATCGTGGCCCAGCAGATGGCCAGCCACTCGTAGTGCGAACGTGGGACCCCCTTCGGTTCGCTTTCGGTTCCGGAGGTCCAACAGATCGTCATCGCGTCGTTGGGGTCGTTCGGATCTTCGGTGTTTCGTCTGTCCAGAGCACTTCGCTGCGATTCGGTGGCTGCCCGAGGACTCAGCCCCACGACGCCGGTAGGAAGCTCAGCCGGAAGCTCTGATTCGGGAGCGTAGACGAATACCGATCTCAGAGAGGCAATTCGGGATCTGATTGCAGCGATCTCCGTAGCCGGGAATCTGTCCCCGAAGCTGGGCACGGTGACAAATGCTGCAAACGCCGCCTGATTGGCCATTCCTTCCACTTCACGTTCGCGGTACTGCATGGGCAAGGGTGAGACCACGATCCCCAGCGACCACGCTGCAAGGTAGACCTCGACCAGTTCGACGGTGTTAGGCATCTGAACGCCCAGAACGTCTCCCCGGCCCAAGCCTGCCTCGGTGAAGCGCGCAGCGAGCGAGATGACTTCGCTCTCCAGTTCGTTCCAACTGAGGCGTCGTGGATCTCCGCCGGACAACTCGCTGCGGTTCGCCGGATCAACTACGGCAAGCTCGTCCCCTCGGGCCCGCACCTGCGCCCGGAACACGTGATCGATCGTCTCGTCGGACCACCACCCTTTCGAGGTGTATTCGTCCACCTTGACGCGAGGATGCAATCCCCTGTGTGTCTTGTTCATTCGCGCACTCGATTCAGTTCTCGTAACGGCCGGAAATGTCGATCACGTCGCCCTGCTTCTCGAACGCCTGAGTAGCGGCATTCCACTCGAACGGCTGAAAGGCCAGGATTCCCAACGCATGGTCCGCGGTCATCGTGAACTTGATTCCGTCGATGAACATCGGCGGGTGGTAGTCCTGCGTTCGCGCGGCACTCATGATGGTGGCACGTGAGAGTCCGTCGGGTGACTGAGAGGCCCGAGTGAAGTTGTCCACCAACAGGTCACCGATGGCCCAGCCGTTCACGGTGTAGCTGTTGGTCGGGGAATCTGCACCGTGAGCCACTGCACCGGCGAGATAGTCGCGCACCGCCGCGTCGTCCTTGTAGAGAGCGTTGTTGGGATCCTTGAGCCACACCATCACCTGCTGCCCGTCCGCAGCATCACCGGCGGGTGCATACAGGGTCGCACCGTCGACGCAGTTCGACGGCTGAATCACGGTGTCGGGCTTCCATCCGACACGTCCGATCGCCTGAGTGATCGCGAGGCAGTCGGTAGTGACACCGGCGACCACCAAAACCTCGGCGCCGCTGGCCTTGAGAGTCGAAGCCGCCGTCTTGGGGTCGGTCAGCGCCTCCTCCGCCGCGATCTCGAAGTTGGTTCCTTCGATCGCGGACTTGAAGCCGTTGGCGATTCCCTGTCCGGACTCGGTCTGGTTCGTGGCCAGTGCGACCTTGGCGCCGTTCGGATACTTCTTCTTCAAGCTCTCGACCACTACCTCCATCTCGACGCCCGGATCCGGTAGATACTCCGTGGTCCACGGGAAGTCTTCGATGACCCGGAACTCGGGCATGCCTGCCTGCGCGAAGAGCAGCGGCACGCAGGCAGTGGTCTGATCGTCCGCGATGGCGTTCAACTGTCCGGCCCCGAAGGTACCCAGAACGTCGACCTTGTCCTTCTGAATGAACTCTCCGACGTTGGCTTTGGCGCGCTCCGGGGAGAATGCATCGTCCTTGACCACGACGTCGAGCTTGACGCCGCCGACGCCGCCGGCCGCGTTCTCCACCTCGAACCGTGCTCGCATTCCTTCGATCACGTTGCCGACGGCATCGGCGAGCGGGCCGGACGTCGGCCCACTCCATCCCACCGTGAGTTTGTCGGTGATCGGCGCTGCGGCACCGCTGGGATCACTGCAGTCGTCGACCGATACTGCGCCGGCCGATGTCGACGTGTTGCTCTCTGCGTCGGAGCTACCTCCGCAGGCCGAAAGGAGTAGTGCCGCAGCGGCGATGACTGCGGGAATCGTGGTCTGCCTTTTCATATCGTCCAGTTCCTTGCTGTGAGTTGAGGGAAACGAGAGTGGGCGAGGGAGACGGCGCTCAGGTGCGAGGTTCACCCTCGCGATACTTGGGATGATCTGCGGGAACCACGAGGACGAACCGTCGGAGCACGCTGTTGATCCGTCCGACGATTCCGTCCGGCATCAAGAACACGATCGCGATCAGCACCGCGCCGAACACCACTCCCGACACGGGGCCGTCGGTGACGCTTCCGGTGTAGTACGGCAAGAACACCACTGCCGTTGCCCCAACGATCGGGCCGAATTGGGTTGCGATTCCGCCCAACACCAGTCCGGTGATGAACTCGATCGACTTCATCAGCGAGAAGGATTCGGGTGAGAGCGCGCCGATGTACATCGTGAACAGTGAACCTGCCAGGCCCGTGATCGCGCCGGAAAGCCCGAAAGCGAGAATCTTGACCCGCGCGACGTTGATGCCGTTTGCGCTCGCCGCGATCTCGTTGTCACGCACCGCGACCATAGCCAGACCGAATCGACTCTTGACGAGATTGCGAATCAGGAGCATGACGATCGCCAGAGTCACCACCGACACCCAAAAGATCCAGAGGTAGGTGTCGGCTCGGGTCAACCCCGTCCATTTCGGCGGAACGAGCAGATTTGCGCGAACCACCATTCCGGCGGCACCACCGGTCAGATCCCCGGTCTTGCGGATCACCTCGGGAAATGCAACAGCGACGGCGAGTGTCACGAGAGCCAGATACAGCCCCTTGATCCGCAACGAAGGAAGACCGACGAGAAGCCCTAGTACAAAACACAATACGACCGCCATCGGGATCGTGGTCAACGGCGAGTATCCGCGATCGACGATCAGAACGCCGGTCGTGTACGCGCCCAGGCCGAAGAAGGCAGAATGGCCGATCGACAGAAGTCCGGTGTATCCGCTGACGATATTGAGTCCCGCAATGGCAATCGCGATGATGAAGACGCTCGTGAACTGCCCCACGCGAAACGGCGCGCTCTGTGACGCGAGAAGCAACGCACACACGGCAGCCACCAGCAGACCCAACTGGAGTATCCGGTACGACGTCGATCCGGCGACCACTACCCGCGGTCGCCTGACTGCCTTTTCGGCGACGGTGGGTTCATTTCTCTCGGCAAGCGTCGTCATACCCGCTCCAGTTTCTTGGTACCGAACAGTCCATTGGGTCTGACGAAGAGGATCACCACGATGATCAACAGGGCGGATGTCTGCTGCAGCGAACCGCCGATGACCGAAATGTAGCCGCTGAGCATCGATTCCAGGACACCGATCGTCAACCCGCCGACCACGGCGCCGACGAGACTGTCCAGGCCGCCGAACAGCGCTGCGGCGGATGCTGCGATGAAGATCGGGAACATGGTCGTGAGACCGAGTTGTTGCGGCGAGAGCGGAGTGACCAGGACACCGGCCAGAGCACCGATGGCAGCTGCTACTCCCCAACCGATTGCGAGTATCCGGCTGGTCGGAACTCCGGCGAGAGTGGCAGATTCGGCATTGTCCGCGACGGCACGCATGTGCAGACCGACTCTCGTCTTGCGAAAGAGCAAGGACATCAACACAAGTAGGACAACGAGCGCCACCAGTACGCCCAGTGCGTCGCCGTAAACACGCGCACCCCCCACCGAGATGTAGTCGGTGGGACCGTTGGGGAACGGGCTCGGCATTATCTTGGTATCGCTCCCCCACAGCATTCCGGCCAACGAGTTGAGCCCGGTGAACAATCCCAGTGCCACGATCAGCACTGCCATGTCGCTTCGACGCTGAACCGGCCGAATGAGCAGACGCTCCATCAATGCTCCGAGCAGGAACCCCAAAGCCAGGGCCGCTCCGATCGCCGACCAGATCGGCCAGGACATCGTCGTCAGCCACCAGGCGACAAAGGTTGTGAACAGGGCCAACTCGCCCTGAGCGAAGTTGATCGTGCCGGTGGCGCGAAACACCACCACTAGTGCCAGCGCGAGAATTGCGTAGATCGACCCGTTGGTCAATCCGGAAATGAGTCGTTCGAGAAAGAGTGTCACCGTTTACTCCTGGTACCCGAGGTAAGCGCTGCGCACGACGTCGTCGGAACGAAATTCCTCGGGCGTTCCGGCAGCGACGATGGTGCCTACGTCGAGCAGGAAGACCTTCGACGCGAGTTTCATCGCGAGATCGGCGTTCTGTTCCACGATCAGCAGTGCAGTTCCGTCGCTGCGGTTGATCGCACCGAGCGTGTCGAACAATTCGGCAATGACGATGGGCGCCAGCCCCAGGCTCGGTTCGTCGCACAAAAGAAGGGTGGGACGGCTCATCAATGCCCGTGCGACCGCGAGCATCTGCTGTTCACCGCCTGACAGCGAACCGGCCAACTGTGTGGACCTCCTCGCGAGCACGGGGAATGTCTCACACCACCGCTCGATGTCGGCTTCGATCTCCGCCTTGTCCTTACGAAGGGCAGCGCCGACGAGCAGGTTGTCACGCACCGACAGTTGACCGAGAGTTCCGCGGCCCTGTGGGACAAGGCTGACGCCGGCGGCCACGGCGCGTTCAGGTTTGGATCCCAACGGCGAACCGTTGAAGGTGATCGTTCCCTGATGCGGGATCAATCCGGCAAGCGCGCGCATCATGGTGGTCTTGCCTGCACCGTTCGCGCCGAGAACGACAGCGACCCCGCCGGGTTCCACGTCGAGCGAAATCCCGTGCAGTACATTGCCTCGCCCGTAACCGGCGTGCAGATCGTCGACGCTCAGCAGGGTCATGCCGCACGCCCCAGATATGCGTTGATCACGGCGTCGTCCTGCTGGATCTCCGCCGGGGTTCCCTGGGCAATTTTGTGGCCGAAGTTCAGGGCGACAACGTGATCGGAGATCCCGAGCACCAATCCCATGTGGTGTTCGACCAGAAGCGCGCCGAAGCCGAAGTCGTCGCGGAGCGAGACGATCAGTTCTCCCAGTTCTTTGACTTCACTGTGCGTGAGCCCGCCGGCAGGTTCGTCCAGCAGAAGCAGCGAGGGCTCGGACATCAATGCCCGTGCCAGTTCGACACGCTTGAGAGTTCCGAACGGTAGACCGGACGCGGGTGCATTCGCGACGTCGACGAGTTCGAGACGTTCGAGCAGGTACCAGGCCTTCTCTCGAAGTTCTCGGACTCGGGCACGCGCCGGAGGCAGGCCGAGAAGCCCACTCGCGAGCCCGAAGCGACCTCGCGACGATCCACCGACCATGGTGTTGTCGAAGACACTCATGCCGCCGAACAGCGCGAGATTCTGAAAAGTTCGAGCGATTCCTGCAGATGCCAACGCATAGGGACGCAATCCCAACAGGTCGGTTCCTTGCCAGGTGATGACACCGCGACTCGGTTCGTAAATCCTTGTGATGCAGTTGAACAGCGTGGTCTTACCAGCGCCGTTCGGCCCGATGAGTCCGCAGATCTGTCCCGCGCGGACGTCGAAGCCGACGGCGTCGAGAGCCGTGACTCCGCCGAATTCGATCGAGACATCGGAAAGCGTGAGTACGACCGGTGCATTCCCAGGTTGTGCGGGTGGTGTGTTTCCAAGCATTGGTTTCACCTCCTCGTGACACTTCAATTAACAGTGTGATAGAGATTACTACAGTAAACAGAGGCACTCCGTCAACGTGCGGCCCCCGATCCGGAGCCGAGAAGGGACATCATCGTGAGGTCCAACAACATTCACGCAGTCGACAGCGGCGGGGGCCCAGACGTCAGGGACTACAGCCCGGTCGACGCTCTCGTCGCCAAGCAGGAAATCTACGAGGTTCTGGCTCGTTTCCTCCGAGCCGCAGACCGCGGCGACGTCGAGGACACCAGGCGGTGTTATCTGCCCGGCGCAACCGAAGACCACGGGGGTGTCTTCACCGGCACCGCCGACGACTACATCGACCACATCGCCGGGGCCATCACCCACCCACGATCGCTGACCACCCACGCAATGACCAACGTCTTGGTCGAACTCGACGGGGATACAGCACACGTCGAGTCGTACGTGCTTGCCTTCGCACGAATCAAGACCTCGGACGGCATAGCCGACACACTCACCGCGGCGCGCCTGATCGACCGCTTCGGTTTCGAGGACGGCAGGTGGGGAATCCGCCACCGCGCACTGCGGTGGGACTGGAACCACGACATGGCCACAGCCGAAGGCTGGATCTTCGGGATGCTCGCGCCTGAAACGTCATTGAAGAAGAGCAAGAAATTCCCCGACGACCTCATCTACACCCGACAGACACAGGAGAACTCATGACAACCTTTCGCGGAACTCCGGTCGAGGGTGCGACCGTCCTCGTCACCGGCGCCAATCGAGGCCTCGGGTTGGCCTTCGTCCAACAGGCGAAGTTGATGGGCGCAGCCAAAATCTATGCGGGGGTGAGAAATCCCGACGAGGTGCCGGCCGAGCTCCGAGCCACCGGTGCGCACATCGTCGAACTCGACGTCACCGATCCAGGACTCGTCGACACTGCCGCCGGGGCGTGCGGTGACACCTCGGTCGTCGTCAACAACGCCGGGCTGTTCACCGGGAATCGGCTGATCGAGGCCGACGACCGAGAGGCCGCTCGCGCCGAGATGGAGGTCAACTACTTCGGACCGCTGACGATGATCCGAGCCTTCGCGCCGGTCCTCGCCGCCCGCGGCGGTGGATCGATAGTCAACGTCTTGTCAGTCGCCGCAATCGCACCAACCGCCTTCATGGGCGGCTATTCACCGGCCAAGGCGGCTGCTCTGTCGCTCGGCGGCATCGCCCGTGCCGAACTCGAACCGCACGGCATCACCGTCACCTCGTTGATCGTCGGCAGTGTCGACACCCGCATGGCTTCACACGTGCAGGGCCACAAGGAAAATCCCCTCGACATCGCCGCGACCGGACTCGCCGCCATGCAACGCGGCGAGTGGACGTGCGACACCGATTTCATGGCAATCGACGCCCGTGCGCGTCTGGCTCGAGACCCGATTCGGTACGAACGCGGACTGGGCAAGCTCCTCTTCGCCGGCGAACTGACCACTCGATCATGAGCGATCCGATTCGTGTTGCCCAGTGGGCGACCGGCGCCATCGGCAAGACCGCGCTTCGCGGAATCATCGATCGTCCCGACCTCGAGTTGGTCGGCCTGTACGTCTACAGCGACGCCAAGGCCGGGCGCGATGCCGGCGACATAGCCAGACGCGCACCGACGGGCGTGATCGCCACACGCGACGTGGACGAGATCATCCGCTCGCGCCCCCAGGTTCTCATCCACAGTCCGCGTTTGCAGATTCCGTACGAACGCCACGACGACGATTTGTGCCGTCTGCTTCGCGCCGGGATCAACGTGATCACGACGGCCGGGCAGCACTTCCCCCGCGCACACGGCACCGAGCGCGAGCACATGTTCGCCCAAGCATGTAAGGAAGGCGATTCGACGCTCTTCGGTGTCGGAGTGAGCCCGGGCGTCATCGGTGAGCGATTGGCATTGGCTCTGACGGGAACATCGATCGAACTGGACCGCATCACGATCGACGAGGTGCTCGACGCTCGCGGCATGCCTGACCCCGACTTCGCTTTCACCGTCATGGGAATGGGTTCGCCCCCGGAGGAACTGGACGGAACCGGGCCGTTGCCCTCGCTGTACGCGTCGCTGTATCTGGAGACCATCGCGTTCATGTGCGAACGTCTGGGGATCACCTACGACGAGGTCGTATCCGATCACAGGGTCGTTGCGGCGCGAACGGATCTCGACGTGGCCGCCGGACGCATCGCCGCCGGAACCGTCGGAACCACCGAATGGCGCTGGCACGCAATGGTCGACGGAATGCAGTTCCTCACTCTGGCCATCATCTGGACCATGGAACCCGATCGTGAGGAATACGCGGGGCGCGATCAGTGGGAAGTCCACCTGTACGGCAAACCCGAGATCGTGATGACCGTCAATCTCGTCGAACCACAAGATCCGAATAGCCGGACAACCGCCGGTCAGTTCATCACTGCGGGCCCGGCACTGYGCGCCGTCGAGCATGTACTCGCTGCTCCCACAGGCATTTTCGAACCCCCTGTCTTTGCCCCCTTCAGATTGGAGCATTCAGCATGACCACTCAGCCGACGGCCGTAGGTTCGACTGCCACCCGTGAACCCGCCACCCGCGAACCTTCTGTGAACGCGCTCCTACCCGATGGTCGCCCCGTGCAGAATCTCGAAGACTTGCTGCGCAGCCGGGCGATTGCCAGTCCGGAGAGCACCGCCGTCATCTCCGATGACGGCCGTACCAGTTTCCGCGAGCTGGACATCGAAGCAAATCGTGTCGCGAATGCACTTCTGCGCGATGGTGTTCGAACAGGTGACCGGGTGGCGTACATCGGCGCCAATGCACCGTCTTTCCTCTCCGTCCTGTACGGATCTTCGAAGATGGGCTCGATTCTGACGGCCGTCAACAATCGGCTGGCACCGGGCGAGGTCGACTACATCCTGAGCAACAGCGAGCCGACCGTCGTCGTACTCGGAGCAGGCGATGAGGGCCTCTCCGACGTCGCCGCGGCGGTCGGTAGCGTCCGGACCGTCGTCACGGTGGACGGTTCTGCAAACTCGGTCTCGTGGAGCGACTGGCTCTCCGGTGCAGGGGACGACGACCCAGGAGTGTCACGCCTTCCCGACGATACCGCGCTGATCTTCTACTCGTCGGGAACCACCGGCCACCCCAAGGGAATCGAACTCACCGGCGCGAACCTCGGCCGCGCCCTCGCGACCATGTATCACCTGCTCGATCTCGACACCGATTCCGTGGCCATGTGCCCGGTCCCGTTCTTCCATGTGGCGGGGCTGGGTCTCGCTCTCGTCACGACGCTCGGCGGTGGCGCTCTACTTCTCAAGACCATCGCCGGTCCGCTGGAGCTGGTGGCGCTGATGCAGGAGTACCGGGTGACTCATGCGGTCGCTGTTCCCGCGGTGATCAGCGTCCTCACCTCCCTTCCTGCTGTACGCGAGGCGGATTGGAGTGCCCTGCAGTTCCTGGTCTACGGAGCGGCGCCCATGCCGCTACCCCTGTTACAGGACGCCACCAAGGTTTTCGGATGCAGCTTCCTGCAGGCCTACGGACTCACCGAGTCGACTGGCGGCGTCACCATGCTGACCCCCGAAGATCATCGGGCGACCGACGAGTCGACCGCRCATCGGTTGAAGTCCGTCGGGCAACCGATGTTCGGCGTGCCCATCCGCATCGTCGATCCCGTGACGCTCGAAGACGTCCCGGTCGGTACCCGCGGCGAGGTGGTCATCGGCGGCGCTCATGTCATGAGGCGCTACTGGCGCAACGAGGCAGCCACTGCGGCCACCATGTTGGACGGCGACTGGCTCCGAACAGGAGACGGCGGATCGTTCGACGAGGACGGGTATCTCTACCTCCACGACCGCCTCAAGGACATGATCGTCTCCGGCGGTGAGAACGTCTATCCCGCCGAGGTGGAGAGCGTTCTCTCCGGCCACCCCGGCATTCGGGAGGTCGCGGTAGTCGGCGTTCACTCCGATCGGTGGGGTGAGACTCCCATTGCGGTGGTCGTTCGTTCCGGCGATTCGGCTGTCACCGAAGCGGAGATCATCGAGTGGTCACGCGAGCGACTGGCACACTTCAAGTGCCCCAGTGCAGTTCAGTTCATCGAGGAACTGCCACGCAACGCGAGTGGGAAGCTTCTCAAGACTCGTTTGCGACAGGACTTCGCTTGAGTCCATGACAAGAATTCGGGGCCGGTCGCTTTGAGCGATCGGCCCCGATTTCTGTCGTTCGATGTGAAGCTCGCTCAGCCTGGGTGAATCCGGAATTCGACGCCGCCGACGATCAGGCCGGGCTCGACGGTGTTCGCTCCGATCGACGCCGCCAGATCGACCGCACTGAGCATCGACCGCTCGCCCGGAACGAACGACACGGCGCGCGACCCCAGCGCAATCGAGAGTGATTGCGCCGAATCCAGTTTCTTGCCGAACACTTCGGCCCACAGCGCCGCCGTCTTGGCCGGATCGGGAGAGGACACGTCGACGCCGAGAATGTCGTCGACCCGTGGATCGAGGGAAACCTCCTTCTCCGTCTGGTCCCAGAACCACTCGTCGGCGTCGGGAATCTCGTCGAGTTCTACGAGAAGTCCGAGATCACCGGGATGAAGTTGGACGATCCGGTGACCGTAGGCCTCGAGATCTGCCACCGTCCGAACACCGGCCGCAGCTGCACGTTCCAGATAGGGCTCGATGTTCGAAACCTGGATCGAGAGTGCATAGCCGCCCTCCCCTCCGCCCTTGCGGATCCATCTCGCCAGCGAGACCGTCTCGTCGACCGGTGCGACGATCTCGAGAAATGCCTGCGGCCCGACGGCCAAGGTCTCGTCGGCCAAACCGATGTCTTCGAGCAGTGGATCCGCGAATCCTGATGCCAGACTAAACGCTTCACGTAATTGTTGACCGGTCTTGTCCAGGTCTCGTGCACCGATCACCACCTGCCGCAGGATCTCCCAGGTGCCCGCGTCGTGCGTGCCCGTCACAGTCCGACCGCTTCGGCGGCGGTGTCGGCACTCTGCCAGCGTCGGAGCTCGGCACCCGGCGCCCACGTCGAGTGGGTGCCACTCGAAATCCGTTCGGGAAGGCGAAGTTTGCACAATGGTCCGTCTCCGACGCGGGCAGCGTCGAAGATCAGGCAGAAGGACGCGTCCTCGTTCATGTCGGTGGTCAACGTGATGAGATAGCCGTCGTCTTCGGCGGTACCACCCACGCGTGGTGCCATCGAGGTCTCGCTTCCATACACGCCGTCACCGAAGGAGAATCGTTCCTCGTTCCCCGTCAGCAGGTCGTGTTTGACCAAGCCGTCGAACAGGAACCACGACGGCTTACCAGAAGCCGCATAGGCGTATCGGTACTTCTCACCCGCGAAATTGCCGTTCATCATGCCGAATTCGGTGATCGAGTCACTGAGTTGCTCTTCACGCGTGGCTCCGGTGACCAGGTTCAAACGCCAGCGGTGAAGCCGGGTCTGCATGCGATCGAGAGCGAGGAAACGGAAGGCGCGCTCCCACTGATTGCCCATACCGTTGTCCGACGGCTCCGGATCACCCTGGTAGAAACCGTCCAGAACAATCTCGTCCCCCTCTTCGTAGGCGTTCACGAAGTGCAGGACGTAGGTCGGATCGGCCTCGAACCACTTGATGTCAGCGGTGTTTCCGCGGCGTGGGATGACTCCGAGACGGAGCGGGATATCGGGATGGAAATTCGCGACGTGCGCGCCCTTCTCCAGTAGAACCGGATCCCAGAACAAGGGGCAGTCGTTGAGGATCGCGTAGTTCTCCGTGAAGGCCATGTCGTGTGGCAACCGCGGACCGGGAAGCGGGACGTCGACGTAGTGGACCAACTCGTTGGCCGAGTCCACGACGCCGTAGTGCATGTACGGCGCTTCCTTGCTGTAGTTGAAGAACAGCATTTCTCCGGTCTTGTCGTCCACCTTCGGATGCGCGGACACACCCCATTCGAAGGGGAACTTGCCGTTCCAGCTTTCCTTTCCGAGTGTCTCCGCCGACATCGGATCGAGACGATACAGATCTCCGCACTGGTAGAAGCTGGTGAGAGCAGTCCCCCGGTGAACGACCACGTCGGTGCTGGACGCGTCTTTCATCCGAGTGCGCGCACCCTTGCCGCCCTCGGGGCGACTGAGTTTGGGAGACTCGGCGAGTCCGGCCCACAAGGCGCCGCCGGCATCCTGCTCGGCCGCCAACCCGTCAGTCCGTACGAATCGATTGCGGTAGAACGACTCTCCGTCACGAAAGCCCACGATGTGAATCATTCCGTCGCCGTCGAAGGGATGATAAGCCTTCATCGAGGGATGGAGCGGATTCTCGGTGTTGCGCAGGTAGACACCGTCGAGGTCTTTCGGAACCTCACCGAATACGACTTCGAGGTTGTCCGCTTTGAACTCGGTGGTCTGGGGTTGCCACGGGCCGGTGCGATACGGGTGATCGTCATCGGCGGGAAGGGTGGACAACAACTTGCCTACGATTTCGACGTCCATGGAATTCTCTTTTCGACTGATGGGGAAAGGCTGAGCTGCACTTTCAGGAAACTGCGTCGACGACAAAACTGACGGTGGTGGCCGTACTTCCACCGAAGTTGAGCGTCGCAAAGCGGCTCGCACCCTCGACTTGGAAACCGCCGGCCTTTCCCGTCACCTGATGGGCCGCGTCGAGAAGCATTCGAACACCACTGGCACCCACCGGATGACCACCGCCGATCAGACCGCCGCTGGGGTTGATCGGTAGCTTGCCGCCCATGGCGATGTCACCACTCTCGATGGCTTTCCACGACTCGCCGGGCGCGGTCAGACCGATGTGGTCGATCGCGAGATACTCACTCGCCGTGAAACAATCATGTGTTTCGATCCCGTCTATCCCGGCCAGGTCGACGCCGGCCCGGGAGAAGGCACCCATCACCGCATCCCGAACGTGTGGCATCACGTAGGGATTATCGGCGTCGCGGGCCAGCTTCTGCTCGAGACCTAAACCAACAGTCCGGTGACCCCAGCCCGCGATCTGGGCCAGCGGAGTCGCCGCASCACCCGGGTGCTCACGGAGGTACTTGTCCGTCACCAGCACAACCCCGGCGCCACCGTCGGTCACCTGGCTGCAATCGAATCGTCGAACACCACCTTCCACAACAGGATTGGTGGCGTCGTCGCCGCCTGCATTCCCGAGCAGATCGGGTACCGCCCAACCGCGCGTCTGTGTATTGGGGTTGTTCTTCGCGTTCGCGAAATTGATCTGCGAGATCGCGCGAAGGTGGGATTCGTCGATCCCGTAGCGCCGCCCGTACTCCTTCGACACACGATCGAACATGTACGGCCACATGAATTTTGCTTCCTGACCTTCGTGTCCGACCCAGGCTGCAGCGCCCAGATGTCCGGCCGCGTCATCACCCGGAACCGTCTTCTCCAGTTCGATACCCATCACCAGAGCCGCGTCGTAGTTGCCGGCGCGCAGGTCTGCCATCGCCGCAAGTACAGCGATACTGCCCGATGCGCACGCCGCCTCGTGCCGGGACGAGGGCACACCCCATAGATCTGGATGCACGGTGGCGGGCATCGCACCCAGCTGACCTTGGCCGGCAAACAATTGACCGAAGGCATTACCGACGTGGATCACCTCGATGTCGGCGGCAGGAACCTTCGCCGCGGCCAGGGTGTGGTTCACCACCTCTTCGGCAAGGTTCGCGAAATCGAGTCCCTCACGGGTGAAGTTCCGTGCGAAGTCGGATTGATACCCGCCGAGAATCCAAATGTTCGAAACAGTCATGACCTCTCCCCTTGCCGATCCGGCATCGGTGACGTCACCGAGATACCCGTGCATCGGCGGTTGTAATTTCATCGCAACCGTACTACAACTAGCAGAGTAACTCTACTAATTGAAGGGTTGAAAATGACTGATGCTTTTGTCCTCGACTACGTGCGCACACCGCGCGGCCGAGCATCGACGCGAGGTGCCCTCCACGAACACAGCCCAGTCGATCTTGTCGTCCACCTGGCCAAGGCTTTGCAGGGTCGAACGAACCTCGCCGCAGAACGGATCGACGACGTCGTTCTCGGTTGCGCATCGCAGGTGGACGAGCAGGGCGCGAACATCGCGAGAACCGCCGCACTCCTTGCCGGTTGGGGCGATTCCGTTCCCGGCGCGACCCTCAATCGTTTCTGCGCATCCGGCGTCGACGCAGTCGGCCAGAGCGCAGCCCGCATTCGCAGCGACGACGTCTCCCTCGTCGTGGCCGGTGGCGTCGAAAGCGTCTCCCGCACTCCGATGTTCAGTGATCGCGGACCGCTGTGGACCGACCCGGCAACCATCGCGCAGGTCGGCTCCATCCATATGGGTGTTGCCGCCGACTTGAATGCCACGATCGAGGGGTACTCCCGCGACGAGTTGGATGCGTACGGCGTCGAAACCCAGCACAAGGCTGCCGAGGCCTGGCGCAACGGCGCATTCGAGCGGTCCGTTGTGCCCGTTCCCGGCAGAAATGGTGAAGCCGGAATCGCGCACGACGAACTGGTCAGGGCAGAGACGACGGCAGAGGGACTCTCCGCGCTGCCTCCGGCCTTCGAAGGGCTCGGCGCCGCCGGTCAGGATGCACTCGCGCTCGCCGCCTACCCTGAGGTCGGCAAGATCGAACACCTGCACACCGTCGGATCCTCTCCCGCCATGGCCGACGGCGCAGCACTACTACTCCTCGGATCCGAGAAAGCCGCGGCCAGAGCCGGCCTGACCCCTCGCGCACGGATCATCGGATCCGCCTCGACTTCGGTGAATCCGGTTCTCATGCTCACGGCGGGCCAGAGCGCCGTGGAGGCAGTCATCGCTCGAGCCGGGCTTCGTCCACAGGACATCGACGTGTTCGAGTTCGCAGAGGCCTTCTCCGCGCTCTGCCTACGGTTCCGCCGCGATCTTGACGCCGGGCCGGACCGCATGAACCCCAACGGAGGCACGATGGCGATGGGCCATGCATTCGGCGCCACCGGAGCAATTCTCGTCGGCGCGTGTGTCGACGAACTGGTACGGAGCGACGGACGCTACGGTGTGGCCGCGGTCAGCGGCGCCGCCGGTGTCGGAGTCGCGGTGCTCGTCGAACGGATCGCCTCGTGACCGCCAGTTCACTCTCGGGCCGCGTTGCCGTCGTCACGGGAGGGGGTAAGGGCCTCGGCCGTTCCGTCGCACTGCATCTCGCGAGCCGAGGGGTCACGGTGATCGTCAACAATCGAAATCGCACCGTCGACGCGAGCGGCCGGGGCCCTGCAGATCAGGTTGTCGACGAAATCCTCGAAGCCGGTGGCCACGCCGTCGCCAACCACGACGACGTCACCGACCCCGAGGTCGGTCGAAAGTTGGTGGACGACGCTCTCACTCGGTTCGGACGACTCGACTTCTGCATCACCAGCGCCGCGGTCAGCGGTCCACAGATGCTTCATCGCACCACCGCCGAGAACCTCAGCACCGTCATCACGACAAACGTCGTCGGGACCGCACTGGTTGCCGCCGAAGCCTCCCGAGTGATGCGCGAAGCCGGATTCGGGCGCATCGTGATGATTGCCTCGACCGCAGGACTGCACGGCGAACCCACCGTGTCCGCCTACGCCGCCAGTAAGGGTGCCGTCATCGCCCTGGGCCGCACCGCGGCCGGCGAAGGTGCGAGTCGCAATGTGTTCACCAATGTCGTACTGCCCTATGCCACTACGCAGATGACCGAGTCCGGAATGGACCCACGATTCATCGACATCATGGGGGCCGACCTGGTAGCCCCGGTAGTCACTGCCCTCGTCGATCCCGAGTCCACGACCAACGGGCAGGTGATCGTCACGGCAGGTAACGGGGTGCGTTCGGCCGACGCCGTCGAGGGCTCGACCGAATTCTTGCCCACCACCACAGAACTCGATGCCAAAGCGCTCGACGCACTGCTCGTGACCAGCCGGCTCGGCACTCCTCACACCTATCCGAGCGCACAGGAAGCCTTCGCGGACTTCGCTTCCGAACTGCTCGACCACCACAATCAGAAAGCGCGCGCATGACCAACATCCCATTGGGCGACCTTGCACTGAACTTCGGCGTGAGCGCACTCGCCGTGCTCGTCTTCATCGCAGTCGTGATGGCCGTAGCCATCCGGATGAACAATCACTCGATCATCGACATCTGTTGGGGGCCTGGCTTCGCCGTCGTCGCCGTCGTCTCGTACCTGACGTCCATCGGATCGGACGGCAACGATCTGCGTCGCCTCGTGGTGCTCGCACTGACCGTGGTGTGGGGAATGCGACTCGGCCTCTACATCGGCTTCCGAAACCGTGGGCACGGGCAGGACAAGCGCTACACTGCCCTGCTCAAACATCAACAGGGACCGCTGATTCCGTTCCTGATTCGCAAAATCTACGGCCTCCAGGGCGTTCTCATTCTCGTGGTGTCGCTGCCGGTCCAGTTCGCGATGTACGAGTTTCGCGCCCTCGGAGTCCTCGGCGCGATCGGCATCGCAGTCTGGACCGTCGGCTTCGTCTTCGAATCGGTTGGTGACTACCAACTTTCCCGATTCAAGGCAGATCCGGCCAATTCAGGAATGGTGATGGATCGTGGACTCTGGGCCTGGACCCGGCATCCCAACTACTTCGGTGACGCATGTGTCTGGGTCGGACTGTTCATCCTCGCACTTGGTGATCCATTGGCGCTGATCACGATCGTCTCGCCGATCGTCATGATCAAACTGCTGGTGAGCTACAGCGGTAAGGCCCTTCTCGAACGCAGCATGCGCAAGAGCAAGGGGCAGGCCTACGACGACTACGTCGCCCGGACCAGTGGCTTCTTTCCCCGTCCACCCCGTCCGGCACGAAACCACGCGTCGTGAGCGCCCCCACGAGTGGTCTCGCTGACGTCTTCGATCTGGAATCGACCGGCCAGGACCGGTGGCAAGGGTCGAACGACGGTGTTCGGCTACCTCAGTTGTTCGGCGGCCAACTGGTCGCCCAGTCGATTCTCGCAGCCGGGCACACGGTTACCGACGGCAAAGCGATCAGTTCCGTCCACACGCACTTCCTTCGCCCGGGGTCGACGAATCGCGCGACCGAGTTCTCGGTAGATCGCCTTCGGGACGGAAAGCGCCTGTCCACCAGAGGCGTCGACGTCCACCAGGACGGACGACTCGTCTGCCGTTCGACGGTATCAGCCTCCTCGATCGACGAGGGCATCACTCACAGTCGCGCCGTACCCGCCGCGCTCCCGCCCGCTGAGTGCGTGACGTTGCAGGAGTTGGCCGAGGCAGACGGTGGGCTGGGTGAGGTGTGGGAGGAGTTCTCCGCCATCGAGATTCGTGTGTCCCCCATCGATTCGCAGTCCCCCACGACGCATTCGGCGGCGCCTCCGCGCAACATCTGGATGCGTTCGGCTCAGCGACTGAGCGACGATCCGCTGATTCACGTCGCTGCTCTCGCCTATGCCAGTGATCTGATGCTGATGGCAACCGCGCTGACGCCGCACGGCTACGACATCGGGCAGGAGCACTCGCTCGATACGGATTGGACGGGCGTGTCCCTCGATCACACGATGTGGTTTCAGCGTCCCGTGCGAGCGGACGAGTGGCTCCTCTTCGAGCATTCGACGCCCACTGCTCATGCCGGCAGAGCAGTCGTGAATGCCGCGGTCTTCGATCAGTCCGGACTCCAGATCTGCCAAATCACCCAGGAAGCGTTACTCATTGCCCGTATCGAGTGATTCCCGACTCTTTCTGCAGACCACTCGGTACGGTCTCGCGGTGCCGCAGGGTTCGCGGCCTATGATTTCGGGGTGGTACGAGTGAATGCAACCGGATCTTCGGCGTCGGCCGGATCTCCGACACCCACGCCGTCGGTGGGCGTCACCGAGTTGCCTGCGGGCGGACCCAACGCACTGGCGGTCACGCTCGGGCTACTGGGAGACGAGTGGAACCTCTGGATTCTGCGGTTCGCCCTTTTGGGGTCGCGTCGATACAACGACTGGCTGGCTCTCGGGGGAATCTCCAACTCGGTGCTGTCCTCACGTTTGGCAGTCCTGACGGCCGGCGGAATGCTCGAGCGCCGGGAGTACCAGCAGAACCCGCCAAGGCACGAATACTCGGTCACTCGCAAAGGCCAGTCGATCTGGCCGGTCCTCATCACCATGTGGTCGTGGGAGAAGCAGTGGGCACCGAATGAAACCGCGCCACTACCGCCACTACGGCACAGCACCTGCGGAAACGACTTCACTCCGATCCTGCGTTGCAAGGAGTGCGGCGAGGACGTCGACGTGAGATCCCTGGACTCCCAAATGGGGCCGAGTGGGGACTTCTCACGCAGTGTGCCCGAAGCAACGTCGAGGCGCCGCTCCACCAAGTCCGAACGCCGACCGGAAATCCTGGCTCACACGATGGAACTCGTCGGCAATCGCTGGTCGGCAGCGATCATCGGGGCAGCTTTCCGAGGTGCCCGTCGTTACGGAGAGTTCGCCGAGATCACCGGTGCGCCGCCGGCAATCGTCGCCGATCGGTTGAAGCACCTCACCGAGATCGGTGTGATGGAAACGCGGCCGCTTCCGGATCGCCCACAGTGGTCGGAGTATCGACTCACCGACAAGGGAACCGCGTACTTCCCCGTCGTGATGTGCATGATCTCGTGGGGTCAGCGCTGGTTCAGATCCGCGGACGGTCCGGACATCGTTCTCCATCACAAGGCGTGTGGAAAGCGGTTCGAAGCAAGGCTGGGTTGTAGTGCGTGTGGTGAGGAACTGAGGTCTTCGGACATCGAGGCGATCGACCTCACCACCTCGGTGCACGTGCCGGGGCCCGGCTGGTCCTGAGATCCCCACTCAGCCGGCAGTGCGGATCCGGTCGAAGCTCCGGCCTCGGTGTTCGAGCGGCAGTCTGTCCCCTCGCCCGAACAATTTGTTGCGCAGCGTCCCCGCTTCGTAGTCGCTCTGGTAGGCGCCCCTCCTCGTCAGCTCCGGAATCACATGCTCCACAATGTCTTCGAAGGTTCCAGGAGTCACCGCGTACGCGAGATTGAAGCCGTCGACGTCGGTCTCGGCGACCCACTCCTGCAACTCGTCGGCGACCTCCTCGCCGGAACCGACGACGATCGGGCCCAGCCCGCCGATACCCGCCCACTCCGCGATGTCTCCCACCGTCCACTCGCCGCCCTTCTCGTCCGCCTGACGAAACGATGCGACCGCGGATTGAATGGCGTTGCTCTCGACGTTCCCGATCGGCTCGTCCGCTCGGTATCCGGAGAGATCAATTCCCATCCACCCCGAGGTGAAAACGAGTGCGCCTTCACTACTCGCGTAGCTGCGGTAGTCCTCGAGCTTCGCCTGGGCCAACTCGGGGGTTCGGTCGGTGATGATCGTCAACAGTGTGTAGATGCGGGCCGAGTACGGATCGCGCCCGACCTTCGTCAGTTCGTTTCGGATTCGGGCAACGGTGTCTTTGAGAATCGCCTTTGTCGGTGCACCCACAAAGATCGCCTCGGCATTCTCGGCGGCGAACCGAACCCCGCGTGGCGACGCGCCGGCCTGGAAGATGACCGGCGTCCGCTGCGGAGAAGGTTCGGAGATGTGGATGCCCGGAACCGTGAAGTGCTTGCCTTCGTGCTCGATCGGATGAACCTTGGAGGGGTCCGTGTAGACCCCGGTGGTTCTGTCACGCACCACCGCGTCGTCTTCCCACGACGTTTCCCACAACTTGTAGAGGACTTCGAGGTACTCGTCCGCGTGGTCGTAGCGATCGTCGTGCTGGAGTTGGTCGTCCTCGCCCATGTTCCGTGCGGCCGACGGGAGGTATCCGGTGACCACGTTCCACCCGATTCGCCCGTTCGTCAGGTGGTCGAGGGTGCTCAAGCGCCGAGCGAACGGGTACGGATGCTCGAAAGCTGTACCTGCGGTGATACCGAAGCCCAAGTGCTCGGTCACGGCAGCCATCGCCGACGCCAGCAGTAGCGGGTCCGAGACCGGTACCTGCGCGCCCTGCCGCAGCGCTGCGTCGTGATTGCCGCCGTACACGTCGTATGTTCCCAACACATCGGCCAGGAACAGCCCGTCGAATCGTCCACGTTCGAGGAGCTTCGCCAATTCCGTCCAGTACCTCAGATCCGTGTACCTGGACGACTGGTCCTCCGGGTGACGCCACAGACCTGGCGATTGGTGGGCGACGCAGTTCATGGCAAAGGCGTTGAAGCGGATTCTGCGGGTCATTCCCGCACCATGCCGTGCCTGCACCGCAGTGACCACCATTGCGATCAGTGCGATCGGTTCGGCTCCTGCTTGCACCCGGCGATACCGTCGACTTCGCGACCTCGTCGGCGGGCCGCTACACTGACTAGCGCAGCTGTGACGCCCGAGGCTTCGTGCCGACAGGTCGAGCGGATGCAACAGTAGYATCGGGAAGCGAAAACCCCGGCAGCACAGGGTTTTCAGCGCTTGCCGGTACGCTCCCCGCCCTCGTAGCTCAGGGGATAGAGCATTCCTCTCCTAAAGGAAGGGTCGCAGGTTCGAATCCTGCCGAGGGCACCAGGTGGGACTCTCCCCACATCGGCGTGACCAACGTGCCATTCTTGAATTCATGACGACGCCTCACTCCACGGCAACTCCCCCGAAGAACATGTCTTTGATCCCGGGTGGGACGTACTGGATGGGCTCCGAAGACTTCTATCCGGAAGAACGCCCAGTTCACCAGGTCACCGTCGACGGATTCTGGATGGACACGACGGCGGTGACAGTCGCCGAGTTCCGACGCTTCGTGAAGGCAACCGGCCACGTCACCACTGCTGAAATCGCCCCGGATCCCGCCGACTATCCCGACGCCGATCCAGCCCTCCTCGTCCCGGGATCGTTGGTCTTCAATTCGCCACCCGGCCCGGTTTCACTCGACGACTACACCCGGTGGTGGTCGTTCACTCCCGGCGCCGATTGGCGCCATCCCGAGGGCTCCGACAGCAACATCGGGGGACGTGAACGGCACCCCGTCACCCACGTGTCGTACTTCGACGCCCAGGCCTACGCCGCGTGGGCCGGCAAGGAACTCCCGACCGAGGCCGAGTGGGAGTTTGCCGCCCGCGGCGGACTCGATCGCCAGGCCTACGTGTGGGGCGATCACGACTCTCCGGGCGGGCGGCCCGGTGGCAACGTGTGGCAGGGCCAGTTCCCCTGGGAGAACCTCCTCGAGGACGGGTACGAGCGCACCGCTCCGGTCGGAAAGTTCCGGCCAAACGGCTACGGACTGCTCGACATGGCCGGGAACGTGTGGGAATGGACGGCCGATCACTACACGTCCGACCACGCCCACAGTTCCAAGAACGTCGCGCCGGCCTCGTCGTGCTGCATTCCTCGCAATCCCCGCGCGGAGTTCGCCACCGAGGCCTTGGCCGGCGAACCCTACGCACGACGGGTGATCAAGGGCGGCTCACATCTGTGTGCACCGAACTACTGCTTGCGATATCGCCCTGCCGCGCGGCAGGGCGAATCCGAGGAGTCCTCGACCTGCCACGTCGGCTTCCGGTGCATCATCCGCATTCCGCAGGAGTAGATCAGAAGGGCCGGTCCCCCAGGATGGCCACCCGCTCCATGACGCGGCGATGAGGGAAGTAGTCGCTCGCAGCGTAGTGCTGGGTGGCCCGGTTGTCCCAGAAGGCAATGGAATTCGGCGCCCACTTGAAGCGGCACTGAAAGTCCGGGACCTTGACCTGCGCGAACAATAGGTTGAGCAGATCGTTGCCTTCGACAGGATCCATATCCGGAATGTGGGTGGTGAAGAGGCTGTTGACGAACAGAGTCTTACGCCCGGTCTCCGGATGCTTACGCACCATCGGATGCAGAACCGGCGGGTACTGCTCCTTCATCTGCTCCAACTTCTCCGGGCTCATGCCGCGTCCGAAGGACGGCACAAAATCGTGGATGGCGTCCTTGCCGTCGATCAAGTCCTTGATCTCGTCGGGGAGGCAGTCGAAGGCGTTACCCATATCGGCCCAGAGCGTGTCACCACCGGCAGGCGGTACGTCGATCGCCCGAAGTACTGAACCGAGCGGCGGCGTCTTCGTCCAGGTGACGTCGACGTGCCAGATGTTCTCCGTTCCTGGACTGTCCTCTCCGCGTTCGAATCTGACGACTGCCGGGACCTCTCCCTGCGGGAGAAGTGGATGAACCTCGAGTTCACCCCAATGGGCCGCGAAGTCACGATGATTCAAGCTCGAAATCGGCTGGTCCCGAAAGAACACGACCTTCCATTCGAGGAGGGCCCGGCGCACGTCCTCGATCTGCTCCTCCGACGGATCACGCAAGTCGATATCGCTGATCTCGGCACCGATGAACGGTGTGACGGGTGTCAGAGTGAACCGCTCGTACGGCCTCGATTCAACGCCTTCCGGATTGCGCCTCATTCCGCGTGGTCCGAATTCGATTGTGTGATTGCCGATTTGGACTGTTCGTGATGATGTAAGGGTAGCCATCGAATGACTCCGTCCTGTCGTGTCGTGTCGCGGGGTCACACGTCAGTCGACGCGTGCAGCCGCTTTGCTCGTGTGCGTTTGTGTGTGCTTTGGGGCGCGGTCAGCGCTCCTACCGCGAGATCGACCAGATGATCCACCGTCGTATCGAAATCTGCCTGCACAACGGGGTTTTCGTCTTCGCGGCGCTGCTCGAAGATGGCCAGAGCAGAGACGCTCATGTTGAACGTCAGATCGATCCGTTCAACCGCGACGCGGCGGGGCAGATGCGGCAATGCCCGCGTCAACCTGCCGACAACCTCGTTGATTCCTTCACTGACCTCGCGAAACTCAGCACTCTGTGTATCCACTGACGGTGAAATTCTCGCGATGAACCGCGCATAGTTGGACCCGTCGACCGTCGCCATGAAATCGGCCAGCGGGTACAGGAAGGCTTCGACCAAAGCACGGACCAAGTCGGTCCGCCCACTGGCGTCGACGTCGTCGAGATACGTCAGTCGCGCTGCATTGATCTGATCCATCCGATGCCGGAATACGGCCAGTACCAGACCGTCTCGCCCACCGAAGTGATACTGAACTGCAGAGTTGTTGCGCTGTCCGGCCGCAGTCGCCACGTCCCGCATGGACACTTCGTGAATACCGTGCTCGGCGAACATCCGCTCGGCGACGGCGATCATGGCGTTCTTGGCATCCAACGAGGCGGGCATATACCGACCATATAAGTCACTGTCTTAATTCCGCAAGGCCCACCCCCTGTGCGCGGTTAGGGACTGCAGGGACTCCTTAACCACTCACAGGGGTGATTGTCCCAGTCAGCGAGACCTACGCCGCCAACTGAATTCCGATCGATACTCTCCAAATTAAGACGACTGCTTAATCGACCCGGTTTTGCACACGCCAAGGAGCCTGCTGGTGAATCGCCATTCCATCCCGATCATTCCCGAGACGCCGAACGTCGCGGCCGCCGTGTACTACCCCGATCAGAATCCCCCGTACACCCGCCCGGAACCGCTTCGCCCGCCGGCCGGGGCCCCGAACGTGCTGCTGATCATGATCGACGACGTCGGATTCGGCGCACCCTCCGCGTTCGGTGGCCCGTGCCGCACCCCCACCGCCGAGCGTTTGGCCGAAACCGGCGTGAAATACAGCCGATTCCACACCACGGCTCTGTGCTCGCCGACGCGTGCCGCCACACTGACCGGGCGCAACCACCACAGTGTCGGTATGGGTGTCATCTCCGAAATGGCCAACGCGGCACCGGGATACAACGGGACCCGTCCCGCTCTGCCGCCACGGTCGCACGCGTCCTGCAGGGAAACGGCTATGCGACGGGCGCTTTCGGCAAGATGCACCAGACCCCGACGTGGGAGACCACCGCTGCCGGGCCGTTCGATCGGTGGCCGGTCCGTGAGGGTTTCGACAAATTCTACGGTTTTCTCGGTGCCGAGTCCGATCAGTTCACCCCGGTTCTCTACGAGGACTTCACGATGGTCGACTTACCCAAGACGCCACAGGAGGGTTACCACCTGTCCGAAGATCTCGTCGACCACGCGATCGAATGGGTCGAGGGCGTCAACACGATGGACCCGGACAAGCCGTGGTTCTGCTACCTCCCCTTCGGCGCGTGCCACGCTCCACTCCAGGTCCCGGACCGCTACCTGGACAAGTACGTCGGCGAATTCGATCACGGGTGGGATCGCCAACGTGAGATCACCCTCCAAAAGCAGAAGGAACTGGGCGTCGTCGCTCCTGACACCGAGTTGGCCCCCTGGGCTCCGGGGCTCCCGCACTGGGACGAACTCGACGACGACCAGAAGAAGGTCTCGGCCCGTTTGATGGAGTTGTACGCGGCATTTCTCGAGCACACCGACGACGAGGTAGGCAGGCTCGTCGACCGGTTGCAGGAAATGGGTGTACTCGACAACACTCTGGTGCTCTACATGATGGGTGACAACGGCGCCTCCGCCGAGGGCGGCATGGAGGGCTCGTTCAACTACCTCGCCGGCCTCAACGGTTACAAGAGTGCGACATCCGACGTACTGGCGCGCTACGACGAATTGGGGACCGAAACCAGCTACCCGCACTATCCGGCGTCGTGGGCTCTGGCTCTCGACACCCCGTACCAGTGGGCCAAGCAGGTTGCGTCGCACTACGGCGGTACCCGAAACGGTCTGATCGCCCACTGGCCCAAGGGGATCGACAAGCCAGGCATCAGGGAGCAATGGCATCACTGCGTCGACATCACGCCGACAATCCTGGAAGCTGCCGGCATTCCGGCACCGACCAGCGTCGACGGGGTCACCCAGAAACCGATGGAAGGCGTGGCGATGAACTACACCTTCGCCGAGCCCGACGCCGAAGAGCGCCACACCACACAGTATTTCGAGATCTTCGGCAACCGCGGAATCTACGATCACGGTTGGACCGCAGTCACGGCCCACCGCGCACCCTGGCTGATGGCCACTCACGGCCTCGAGCTCACACCGATGAGCGAAGACCGCTGGGAGCTCTACGACACCTCGGTCGACTGGTCGCAGGCCCGCGATCTCGCGGACGAGCATCCCGAGATCCTGGCCCGGCTCAAGGAAAAGTTCCTCGTCGAGGCGGCCAAATATCAGGTGTTGCCGCTGGACGACAGAACGGTCGGTCGCCACGCCACCGCGGAATCACGACCCCCGCATCCGATGATGGGCCGCAAGACCCTCACGCTGTACCCACACATGAACGGTCTGGTCGAGAAAGCCGCGCCGACGTTCTTCAACCGCTCGTACACGCTGACCGCAAGTCTGGGTAGCGTCGCCGACGGCATGCTGGTCAGCCTCGGTGGCCGGTTCGGCGGATTCGCTTTGTACATACTCGATTCCGTCCCCGTCTACTGCTACAACTTCAGCGGCGGCGGTCGGACCTTCGTGCGTGGGCGCAACCCGCTGGCACCCGATGCACGCGAGGTGTCCGTCCACTTCGAGTACGACGGCGGCGGAATCGGCAAGGGTGGAACCGCAACCCTGAGCGTCGACGACGAGGTGGTCTCCGAGGGCCGGATCGAGAAGACCACTCGGGCGATCTTCAGCATGAACGAACAGCTCGACGTCGGCATCAACCGGGGAAGCCCGGTCGCGGAAGAGTTCGCGGACACGGGCACGTTCCGCTACGGCGGCAAACTCAACAGCGTGACGGTCGACTTACGCTCCACCCGCGACGTGGTGTCCGCGGAGGAACGGGAGAAAATCTCACTCGCCGTGCACTGATCGAACAGGCGACGCTCGCCGATTGTGCAGCCGCGCGCGATACCTGCCGTGCGCCTGCACAATCGCCCTGCGTCTATCCGACCGTGTACATCTGCAGGCACGGCCCGACCGGGCGAGCTTCCAGGATGTCGCGCGCCTTCTCACGCGCTGCGTTGAACTCCCAGGGCGCAGTGGTACCCGGCACTCCGAATCGATATCTGCTCAAGGCACATGAACGCTGCGGTTCCGGTAGACGATCCAAGGCAGGTACCGCGTCGACAGAGAGCCCGTGCAAGTAGGAAACGTCAATGCTCTTGCCGCCCTCGAACCGCTCCACGTTCTTTTGCGCGATGTACGCATCGGGGTTGAACACCGCGAAGGCAAGCAGCGCGACGGCCGAAGTGGCGAGAACAGCTGTGGGCAGCCACTTCCCGGACATCCGAATACCTGCGACGAGCAACAACACGAACACGAAGCCAAGAAGCAACTCTGTCGCGAAGACGCTGACCCGGAGCACCGTGAAACCGTACTGATTCTCGTACAACCACATCCGGTGCACAGCGGACGCCACGATCACCAGGCTGAAGACACACAGTGCACCCAGCAGTCCGCGGGCAAGACGCCTCGATCCAGCGTCGCGGCGGTCGATGTACCGCACGGCGACGGCGATGACGAGCAGCGTCAGCACGGTAACCGCCATGAGCTGCCAGAAACCCTCACGCGCGTAGTCCGCGTAGGTCAGTCCGTCGGTCACCTGTACGTGCTCGTCTCCCCCGAACAGCGTCTTCGTCTGTACTGCAACAAAACCGAGGAACAGCACGTTGAGCACTCCGAGCGGGACCGCCCACTCCCACATCGGCAACGGCGTCGCCGGCGCAGGTGCAAACGCGTCCACCGTCGGCGTTCTGCGACGCAGGTACACCGCAACCAGCGTGCCGAACGCCATCACGACGCCGGCAAAGATCCGTGCTCCCGGGTTCGACACCGAGATGGCAGGAGCGAAGCCGCCGAAGATCTTCGCGAACTCCGGATCCGCACTCACGAACAAAGATCCGAAAATCAGCAGGAGAAGAATCGACACTGCGCTCACGACGACAACTCGCGCCGCCGGCACCCGCGGAGCGGAGCGGGTAGCGAGTTTTCGACGACGAACGAAGTTGACCGTACGGTGGGGTGCCCGCCAGGGAGCGAACGTTCCCAGAAGTATTCCGGTCCACGTCCGCCCGCCGATCAGAGTCCACGTGAACAGAACCCACGCAGCTACGACGCAGAGGAACACCAACCACTCCGCACCGCGAACGGCGGCAACGCCCAGAAGTGCGAGCATCCCCATCGCGGCGGCCCACTGCGTCGTAGACATCCGCGGCGGCGTCAGAATCCCGAACACGATCACCACGCCGACACCGACGATCACGTACGCGATACTCACGAACCCTGGATCGAGGATCAGGGCCGCCAGCGCCCCAACGCCGCTCGCGCCGACGAGCATCGAGCGGGTGGCCATCGACGTGCGATCGGGACGCCAGAACCGGCTGGGTCGCTTGGGTTTTGCAACAGGTATCGGCGCTTTCGGCGGAATGATTATTGGAGCGCTCATGTGATCTCCCATGTTTCGGGTTCAAATTTCGGGTTCGGAACTACAGGCGAATGTCTGATGAAGGCATGCGCCATCGCGAGATCTCTCGATCTCGTTGGAAACTTTGATTCAGCTCTGCGGCAGCACTACTCGAATGCAGCAGCCAGACGGGGCATCGACGACGGCGATCCTGCCGTCATGTAATTCGACCGCCCACTTCGCGATCGCGAGGCCGAGCCCGGTACCCCCGTCGGTCGATCCGCCGCGGATGAAGCGGTCGAACACTCGCTCACGGGCTTGTGGCTCGATGCCGGGGCCGTCGTCGTGGACATCGAGCACCAACTCCCCTGCACTGCCGGTACGCACTCGGATGACAACTTTCGTGTCGACGTTCCCGTGCTGAACCGCGTTGTCCACCAGGTTGGTCACCACCTGATGGAGGCGATCCGGATCGGCTACCACGGACAATTTCGGAGGCTTGACGTCTATCTCGATGTCGCCCGCACTCACACTCGACAGCTCACGTAGGAACGGCTCGACCTCGAAACGGCGGCGCTTCAACGGCATGGCGCCACCCTCGAGTTTCGAGAGGTCGAGAAGGTCGGCCACCAGCGCTCCCAGTCGTTCCGTCTGCCGCAACGCCGATTTCATCATCGCCGGATCCGGTTCTTCGACACCGTCGACGACGTTTTCGAGCATGGCTTGCAAAGCGGTGATGGGCGTCCGTAATTCGTGGGAGACGTTGCCGATCAACTCGCGGCGGTACCGGTCGTCGGCCCCGAGGTCCTCGGCCATCCGATTGAACGCATGGGCGAGTTCGCCTACTTCGTCGCGGGAAGTCGCTCGTACCCGCCGCGAATAATCGCCGCGCGCCATCGCCTTCGCCGCGGCTGTCATCTCGCGAAGCGGTGACGTCATTCCGTGTGCGAGCACTTGTGTAACTCCGAGAGCGACAACCAACGCTGTCAGGAGAGCAAAACGAAATGGTTGTTGCGACGTCAGCCAGAAACCGCCCGCGGCGAACAACAACGCTGCGACAACCAGGAGGCCGACCTTCACTTTGAACGATCGCATCGGGTCCAGCGGCCGCGGCCACCGTGCAAAGAGTCGGTCGACGCCGCTCATCGCGGCACGTCCCAGGCGTACCCGACGCCGTGAACGGTCCGGATCACGGAAGGTCCGAGCTTGCGTCGTAGAGCCTTGACGTGGCTGTCGACGGTCCGACTACCCGCTCCCTCACCCCAGCCCCAGATCTCCTCGAGCAGCGACTCCCGCGGGATCGCCGCTCGCGGCCGCTCCGCCAGGTAGGCGATGAGATCGAATTCGGTGCGAGTCAGGTGGACTTCCTGCGTATCACGACGCACTCGACGTTCGGTCAGGTCGATCACGACGTCGCCGAACTCGAGCAAGTCGGCCACCGGGCGAGCAGCGTGCTCCGCACGATCAGCGCGCCGAAGCAATGCCTGAACACGGGCGACGAGGACACGCATGCTGAACGGCTTGCTCAGATAATCGTCGGCCCCGACGCCGAGACCGATCAGCATGTCGGTTTCATCGGCACGAGCGGTCAACATCAGCACGGGCACCGGGCGCACGGCCTGGATGCGGCGGCAGACTTCGAGGCCGTCGAATCCCGGCATCATCACGTCGAGCACCACTAGGTCGGCGTCCATCTGCTCGCAACGGGTCACAGCACTGGGACCGTCGAATGCCAACTCGACGTCGTAGCCCTCGGCACGCAGCCTCGCTGCGATGGACTCGCAGATACTGACCTCGTCGTCGACCACGAGCACTCTTCGCTGACTCATGGAACTGACTGTATTCGGCCCTCGTGGATGAACCTGGGAGGACTTGTGAAGGTTCTGTGCAGGTTCTAGAACCTGCGGATGTTGTTGATCGGCAGATCCGCCAGCGGCGTCAGTCCGGTCGGAACACCAACTCCGTAGGCGTTGAACACCATTCCGAATCCGGCGTAGATGCCGACGTGCGTCGCACCGGGGTAGAAGGTGATGACATCGCCGGGCGCGAGGGCCCACCGAGGAACCGGCTGTCCGACGTTGGCCTGCTGTTGGCTGGTCCTTGGCAGATTCACTCCCGCCTGCCGAAACGCCCATTGCACCAGCCCGGAGCAGTCCCACGAGTTCGGCCCGACTCCGCCCCACTGGTAGGGCTTTCCGGTCTGAGTGCTCGCTGCTGCCAGCGCGATCAGGCCTGCCGGACTCGGAATGGGGAGGGCGGCTGATCCGCTGCTGATGCTTCCTGCGCTTCCCAGGCTGCCGGAGCTCCCGCTACTGCCGCCGCTACCGAGGCTCCCCGGATCGGCCGAGGCGGGGGCAGCGGAGAGCAACAGGACGCTTCCGGTCAGCAGAGCAGCGACCGTTCCCGTGCGGAGTGTCGACTTCTTCATGCATCCGTCCTTCGTGGGAGTCGTTTCGGCGCGCGGCAGCGCACCTCGATAGCCGTGAACTGGTAAGACACGTGAAAACAAACACTTCGTTCGGATGTTAACGGCGTAGACGTGGTGTTCGGACAGGAATCATTGATCCCATTTGTCGGTTTTCGACAAACAGGCCTTACGTCCCGGCCTGGCAAAGATCAGGGAATGATCGGGGATTTCCTGGATCCGTCGGAGCCTGCGGATCCCTAGATTCGAAATCATGCGCTCATACCTCCTCGTCGCCGCGGTCATCATCGGAGCCACCACGGCGCTGATCGGTTGCTCGACGCTCCAGCGCGCAGTGGAGATTCAATCGGATCTCGACGGACTCACCAGGTCGGGTGTCGTCGGGTCGATCGCAACACTCGACGACGGCACCACGACGGCTGTCATGACCAGCGGCGTACCCAATCGGACCAACGGCGATTCGATCGGCAAGAATGATCGGGTCCGGATCGGAAGTGTGACAAAGACATTCACCGCTTCACTCGTCCTGCAGTTGGTGGCCGAAGGCAAGGTCAACCTCGACGCACCGATCGAGCAGCACCTCCCGGGCCTACTGCACGGCAGTGACATGGACGGCAGTGGCACAGACGGTAGCGCAATCACCGTGCGGCAACTGTTGCAACATCGCAGCGGCCTACCCGAGTTCGCCGGAGAACCCGGCGCCGACGAATGGATTGCCGCAAACGAGGACCGAACACTGACGCCGTCCGCCGCGGTCGCCATCGCCCTCGGCAAACCGGCGCAATTCGTCCCCGGAACGTCGTTCGTCTACACCAACACCAACTACATCGTTCTCGGAATGCTCGTCGAATCGGTGACCGGCCGCAGCTACGCCGACGAACTTCAGTCTCGGATACTCGACCCGCTGGACCTGGAAGACACGTACCTCCCGGCGGCCGGTGAGCGCGACATCAGGGGCGATCACCTGACGGGCTATCAGGATCTCGACGGTGGCCTGACCGATGTTTCCCGCACGGAACCGTCGATCCCCTGGTCTGCCGGAGCGATGGTCTCGACGGGCACAGACCTGAACGCCTTCTGGCGTGCGCTACTCGACGGGCAGGTGGTGCCGGCCGAGCAGCTTGCCGAGATGACCACCCCTCAGGTCGGCGCCACCGAAGCCGAGGGGCTCGGGTACGGGATGGGCGTCGGCGCCACCGAACTTCCCTGCGGCGTCACCTATACCGGCCACAGTGGCGGGATCTACGGGTACTACACGCTGTCCGGTGCGACGCCGGATCGTGCGTTCACCGTGACGCTGACGTCGACGCCGAAGGACCAGCCGGACACCGTCGCGATACTCTCGCACGCGCTCTGCCCCTGACGCTGTTACCAGTACTGATGACGCTGCCCGTCGGTATCCGCGACGAAGATGACCGCGTCGGCGCCGTCCAACTCCGAAGGTTTCAGCGGCAGATGCCCTGGCAGGATCGCTTCTCCCGCGGTGATCGACGGGCCGAGCGCGGCTCGCAGGGCCGGAGTCGAGAACAGGGCACGCCGACCGGTCGCATCGGCCAACGCTCCCTGCAGAGTGCCCGGATCACTGTCGGGGTTGGCGTCGGTTGCCAAAAATACGTAACGCTCCCCGAGGACAAGTCCGACAAGTGAGCCGGCGCTCCCCCAACTGACCACGTCGCCGTTGACCGGCATGTCGGACGGCACTCGCAAGAGATGGGCATTGTGTGCGAACAGCAGGCTAGGCCCGCGTCGCTGCTCCTGGGCGACGACCGCCAGCAGGTTCTCGGCCATCATCTCGGCACGCAGACTGAGCAGTGTTCCAATGCGATCAGGAGCGGAACTCGCCATCGCGGAGTGATAGCGCAAGAGCCCCAGAGCGGTGCGTGAATGTGCAAGGGCCAGGTCGTACCCGGCCGGGTCGACGGGTCGCAGCACTGGTGCGGCGCGCCGCAGGACGCTGCCGAGGTCGTCCGCAATGATGCGCAGAGCGCGAGCATGATCGGAGTTGCCGACGGACGCAGCCGGATCGAACATCGCCGCCGGGTTGGTCCAGTCGGCGTCCTGACCCAGTAAAAGGTCGGCGTCGTCGAGAGATTGTGGCCGCAACGCGGCGGGCAGGAAGTCACCTGCCGCAGACAGTGCGCGGCGCGGGCTCGGTGCACCGGAGTACTCCACCGGAGCGTCGAAGCCGTAGAAGCGAACTCGGTCAGCCGGAGCGCGGCCGTCGTTGTACTCGCGTAGCCATTCGACGAGTTCGCGGTTTCCCGGTACCGCACCGAATCCGTGGCTGAAGCCTGTGGCGAGCACCTTCTCGATGTCCGCCTCTCCCCCGTTCACGTACTCGTCGACAAGCAATGCCGCAAAGACATCTGTTTCGAGCACGATCGACCGATATCCTCGTTCGACCAGTTGGCCGAGAAGTTCGTTGCGCAGCAACGGAAAAGCCTTGATCCCATGAGTCGGCTCGCCGAGAGCGAGCAGAGCCGGCACCTCGGTTCGTGCTGCGAGCACTTCGTCGACGGCACGACCAAGACTTGCCGCGTCTTCGAGTTGGCGGCCGAGCTCACTCAGCGCTGGGGCAGTGGACATGATCATCCCTTTCGAAGGTGGACTGCCTTCGACAGTATCGTTGAAGATTCGGGTGAAACTTTTACAACAATTACCTGGGGTATACCGTGAAAAGCCTCAATCGGAGGTGATCAGTGCGGCCCATCGACCTTGCCCGTGAACACGGGTTGTCCGCACAGGCGATCCGCAATTACGACGACGCCGGCGTCCTTCCTCCGACCGATCGCAGCAACGCCGGCTACCGGCGATACACCCCAGTGCACGCGCAGGCCCTGCGAACTTTCCTCGTATTGCGCGGCGGTCACGGCCACCAGCGGGCCACGGAAATCATGCGTGCGACCAACCAGGGCGACACCGAGTCCGCCTACCGCCTGATCGACAGTGCACACGGGACACTGCTCGCCGAGCGAGGAACTCGCACCGAGGTAGCCGCAACGCTGGGGACTCTGTCCACCATGGCACCGGCACTGGTCCACGGTCCAGCGCTGACGGTGGGTGAGCTCGCGCGCCGTCTCGGCGTTCACCCGGCGACACTGCGCACGTGGGAAGAGCACGGCATCCTGCACCCCGAGCGCGAACGAGCAACGGGTTATCGCGAATTCGGTCCGGAGTGTGTGCGCGACGCCGAGATCGCGAGGCAGCTGCGGCGCGGCGGCTACCGACTGTCGCAAGTCGCCCAGTTTCTCGATTCGCTGCGCGAGGCCGGCGGAGCGGACTCATTGGCAGCGTTCCTCGAATCCTGGCAAGACCGGCTGGCCACACGCAGTCGCAACCTTCTCGCCGGCGCGGCTCAGCTCGATGCCTATCTCACGATGCTGGATCAGACCTCGCCTGGTTGCCGATCAGCAAACGGTTGAGGCGTCAGTTCACAAGCCGCGCAAGGCTCCTCACCATCTCACCGACGGTGTCGGTCGACGGCCACGGGAATTCCGGGAGATCGGCCCGCAACATCACCTGTCCGTGCAGCGAAGTCCAGATCGATACCGCATCGACAAAGGTGTCTGTGCTGGCCGACCTCCCAGCGGCGACGCACGCGTCAAGGTTGGTCACCAGCGTGTTGAAGGCGGCCAGTCCTCGCGTATCCGATTGTGGTGACTGACCTTTCGGCCTGGACCACCCGAACAAGACCCGATACCGAGCGGGCTCGGAAATGCCGAACTCGACGTATGCCGAGCACCCGGCATACAGACCCTCGACCGGGTCGGGGTGTGCGGAAACGGCGTCGGCCACGGCGAGATGCAACTGCTCCAGCGATTCGGAGACCACCGCTTCGACAATGGCATCGCGATCGGAAAAGTGTCCGTAGATAGATGGTGCGGATATCCCGACTTCGCGAGCGACTGATCGGAGCGTCACCGCCTGATCCGATCCGGTGCGGGCGATGAGCGTCGCCGCTGCGGCGACGATCTCTCCGCGGAGCCGTGCGCCGCTTCCTCTCGGATTTCGGGCGCGAGTACTCCGAGAACCACTCGTCCCAGTTTCATCGGCATCTTCGGAAACATCACTCACCCGACAAACTTTACACATGTAAGGCGAGGGGGTACGTTCTGATCACTAAACATTCGTAAGGTTACATTCGTAAGGACATGATGAATTCCCTTGAACCCACGGACCGGCGACGATGGGCAGCACTGGGCGCCCTCTGCACATCCCTCGTCGTAGTCACGATCGACAACACCATCCTCAACACCGCTATCCCGACCCTTGCCCGCGAACTGCGGGCGACCACCGTCGACCTGCAATGGATCACCAACGCATACACATTGGCGTTCGCCGCCTTGCTCATCACGGCAGGTGGACTCGGCGCGAGATTCGGTCACCGTCGGATACTTCTGACCGGCCTCACCTTGTTCGCTCTCGGGTCAGCCTTCGCTGCCCTCTCTCACACGTCGTTGCAGCTGATCGGCTGGAGAACAGTGATGGGGGCAGCCGCCGCACTGGTCATGCCGGCGACGCTGTCACTTGTCGTCTCGATGTTCGCCCCGCACGAGAGAGGCCGGGCGATAGGAATCTGGTCTGCAACCGCCGGACTGGGAATCGCGATCGGCCCCGTGGCCGGTGGCGTACTTCTCGAACATTTCAGTTGGGGAAGCGTCTTCTGGATAAACGTCCCACTGGTCGCCGTTGTGATAGCCGCGACGGTTTCTCTTGTGCCCTCAGCAGGAGGAATGGTCAAGGGTTCCTTCGACATCCCCGGACTCCTGTTGTCCGCCGGCGGACTGGCTTTGATCGTGGATGCCCTCACCCAAGCAAGCCTTCGCGGATGGTCGTCGCCCATCACGGTGCTGGAGATCGTCAGCGCAACAGCACTTCTCGCCGGGTTCGTCTGGTGGGAGCTGCGGGCCCCGGCGCCGATGACAGACGTGCGCATCTTCACCAGCCGAGTGTTCAGCATCTCCAATGCCATCTTGGCCGCAACGTTCTTCGCCTTGTTCGGTGTTCTCTTCACGTACACGCAATACCTCCAATTCGTTCGCGGTTACGGTCCATTGGTTGCCGGCGTCGGTGCAGTTCCGTTTGCACTGGTGATGGCGGCTGTCGCCTCCAGCAGCGATCGTGTGGTTGGCCGACTCGGGGTGCGCAGTTCGATCGCGGGCGGCCTCGCGGTCATGTCCGTGGGGCTGTTGGTCTTGTCGATCGCCGCGGGTAGGTACGCACCGTTCGGGGTCCTGGCTGCGATCATGGCACTGGTTGGCGCCGGGATGGGGCTGGTCATGGCTCCGGCAACAACTGCGTCGATGTCGTCGGTTGCGCCCCAGCAGGCTGCGATGGCAAGTTCRATCAACAGTGTCGTACGGGAATTGGGTGGAGTTCTGGGCGTCGCCGTCGTCGGGACAGTCGTAGCAACGGTTTTCCGGTCCCGCTTCGAACCCGGAGTCGGCACTTCCACAGTCGGTCTGGCGCAGATCCACGCCGACGCTCCCCCGGTGAGCATTGTGGCCGAAGCAGCGAATCAGGCTTACACTTCGGCGATGTGCATGGGAACCCAGATCTGTGCCGCAGCAGCGTTCCTCGGCGCGTTGGCCGTTATTGCCTTGTTTCCCGCACCACGTCGCCCGGCTTCTTGTCCTCCCGCAGACCCCGCCAACTCGGATGGCGAAGGCGTCCGGTCGCCGTCCAATCCATGAACCGCGCCTCACCGACGAGTTCAGGCCTCACCCACACCGCACCCTTGCGGTCATCTGCTGGAAGTTCCTCCTCGAACGGACTTTCCTTCTGACGCAACGGTTCCAGCACCGCAAGCAGTGACTCCAAATCACGATCGCTGAAGCCGGTACCGACGCGCCCCACGTAGGTCAATCCATCCTCACCCGGAATTCCCATGAGCAGCGCCCCGATCCCCTGCGCTCGATTGCCCTGCCCGGTGCGCCACCCACCGATCACCACCTCTTGGGTGCGCCAGTTCTTCACCTTGATCCAACTCGACCCCCGCCGCCCTGGAAGGTAGACCGATGCACGACGTTTGGCGACAATCCCTTCCCACCCGGCATCGGTACTCACCTCCAAGGCGTTCTCCGCCGTGCCCTCGATCTGCGGTGGTACCTCGAGCTCACCGACCTTGCCCGCCAACGCATTCAACACGGTGCGGCGATCCGAATAGGACTTCCGCAGCAAAGACACTCCGTCGAGGTACAGAAGATCGAAGGCCAGGAACACCGGTTCCCCACCTCGCTGGAGGAGGCCGAAATCTGTAACTCCCGCGTCGTTGTACGCCACCACCTCACCGTCGAGAACCACGTCATGACCGTCCAGCACCTCGGCCAACCCGGCAAGGGCTGGATAGTCCCGGGTCTTGTCGTTACCCGCGCGACTGCGAAGCGACATTGTGCCCGAATGATATTCGAGAATCACTCGAATCCCGTCCCACTTTCCTTCGAAGGCCCACTCCTGCGGGTCGAGACCTTCGAGCGTTCCAGCGGTGGCGAGCATCGGCTCGAGATTCTTGGGAAAATCCGTTCCGAAACTCGCGTTCTGATCCTTCATCAGATGCATCAACCACTGATCACCCTTTGTCCGGATCAGCGCGAAGCGTCCATGCACCCGCTCCCCACTCAAGCGCACGATCACCTCGTCTTCGCGCCACTTCTCGGTCTCGTACGTCCCGGAATCCCAGATCGTCATCGAACCCCCGCCGTACTCCCCTTTCGGAATCGTGCCCGAGAATGTGGCGTATTCGAGCGGATGATCCTCGGTGTGCACGGCCAACCGATTTTCTCCGGCACTGGTCGGCACACCCTTCGGGACTGCCCAGGACACAAGCACACCATCCCGCTCGAGACGAACGTCGTAATGCAATCGTCTGGCGTGATGTTCTTGAATCACAAAGGTATTGCCCGCTGCCTCCTTGTCCACTGCATCAGGGATCGGCTCCGGAGTCCGGTCGGCCGACCTCTTGTTGCGATAGTGCGCCAACGTATCGGCTACAGCCGCCGAGACCGGCGGATCCAGATCGCCCAGCAGATCACCGTCGGATTCGACGCGCTCCAGAACCTCGTCGAACAGCAGGTGGCGCAGTTTCGGATCGTCGAGTTCGTCCCAACTGCGCGGCGCGGCAACATAGGGTTGATCGCGACCGCGCATCGAATACGGCGCAATGGTGGTCTTGGCTGCGTTGTTCTGACTCCAGTCAACGAAGATCTTGCCTGCCCGGACATTTCGCGCCATCGTCGCGGTGACGAGATCCGGGTGAAGCTTCTCGAGCCCGGTGGCGATCTGCTTGGCGACAGTCGACGCACCACTGCCGTCCAAGGCTCGATCCAGTGGAACGTAGAGGTGGATTCCCTTGCTACCACTGGTTACCGGATAGGCCGTCCACCCCAGAGTTGCGACCAGATCTCGAATCGACCTCGCCACCTCGGCGCACTCGGACAATCCGACGCCTTCGCCCGGGTCGAGATCGAATACCAGTCGTGTCGCCGGACCACGCTCGGAACCGTCGAATCTCCATTGGGGAACGTGTAATTCGAGTGCCGCCTGTTGCCCCAGCCACGCCAGGGATGCAACGGAATCGAAGATCGGGTAAGTGACGACGCGATCAGAATGTTGCAGCGACGCACGCGTGAGCCACTGCGGGGCAGACGACGCCAGGTTCTTCTCGAAGAAGGACTGACCGTCCACACCGTTGGGCCAACGCTTACGAGTGCCCGGTCTACCGACGACATGCGGAAGCATGACTGCGGCGATACGGGTGTAGTAGTCGATGACTTCGGCCTTCGTGGTGCCGCTCTCGGGGTAGAGGATCTTGCCCAGATTGGTCACGGACACGGTTGTGCCGTCGAGAGTGATTTGACCCCGATCCGTCGTTGCCATCTCCTCATTGTGCTGGATAGCGCTGCGTCTGGCAGTAGAAATCTGATGGATCGGAAACCTGCCGCTGCGCCAGGCCACGGGCAAGACTGGATTCTCGATGGGAGAGGAGACCACGATGACAGTTCGCAGTTCCGTGGAGCCGTTGGTGGACAACAACTGGCGGATGTTCGCCACCTGTAAAACAGTGGACCCGGCGGTGTTCTATTCGCCGGGTGAAGAGCGCGGACGCAATCGGGCTGCACGGGAGAGTTCCGCGAAGCAGGTGTGCTTCCGCTGCCCGGTCATTCGGGACTGCCTGACCTTTGCACTCGAGACCGCTGAACCGCACGGAGTCTGGGGTGGGACGACACCGTCGGAGCGCCTTGCGCTGCGACGCTCAGCTGCGTGAACTCCGCTCACACGAGACCCCCGTCACGTCCAGACCGGACAAACAGGCAAGATGGCCTAGTGCCTATGACACGACGCGCAGTTGCCGTGACCGCGATCTTCGCTTCCTCGATCTTGTTGGGCTCGTGTTCGTCGCAGCCGGAGGCACCTGCGGCAGCAGATACCACCACCACGGTTCCCGAGGCGTTCACCAAACTTCCCTCGACCACCGCAGTGGACAAGTGCGGACCCCAGAGCGGGACCACCCTCGAAGACGGTGTCCTGACCATCGCCACTGACTCACCGGCGTACGCGCCGTGGTTCGTCGACAACGATCCGTCGAACGGCAAAGGCCTCGAGGGTGCGGTGGCCCGGGCGGTCGTCGACAAGCTCGGGTACAACACCGACCAGGTTCGCTTCACCACTGTCGCCTTCAACGACGCATTGAAACCAGGCCCCAAGGATTTCGACTTCGACGTCAATCAGTTCACGATTTCCGGGGATCGCCGCGCGAACGTCGACTTCAGCTCGCCGTATTACGCAGTGGCGCAGTCGGTGATCGCCTCACGCGGAAGCAAGGCCGCCGGTGCAAAGAATCTTGCGGATCTGGCCGGCTACCGTTTGGGCGCTCAGACCGGTTCCACCAGCCTCGCGGCGATCACCGACACGATTGTTCCGACCACTGCGCCACGCGAGTTCGCGACCACGGACGACGCGAAAGCTGCGCTGGCCGAGGGCGAGATCGACGCATTGGTCGTCGACATCCCGACCGGATTCCACATCACCGAGAACGAACTGCCCGGGTCGGTCATCGTGGGTCAGTTTCCGCGGCCCAACGCAGTCACCGAATTCTTCGGTTTGGTGCTCGAGAAGAACAGTCCGCTGACCGAGTGCGTCTCCGCGGCAGTCGATGCGCTCTACGCCGACGGAACCCTCGAGAAGCTCGCAACCGAATGGATTACCGACAGCGCCGACGCACCCGTTCTCGAGTAGTTCAGCCGGCGCGCCCACTGATCGCGCCGACGAAGACCTTCGGGATGTCTGCCGGTGTCGGAGCGAAGTGACTGTTACCGCCGGTGAGAGTCGAAATCTGCTCGAGCACATCGGTATCGGCATCATCGGTGACACCGATGGTGATGATCGGTACCGGCCGCGTCGGGTCCTGCTCGCGAGTCAGGGTGTCGAGAAGTTCCTGCAGGGCGATACCCGACGGATCGTCGTTGGCACCGTCGGTAAGCAGAATCACCGAATTGATCGAGGCCGGATCGTAGGACTGTTGCATGGACCGATACGCGGCGAGAACGCTGTCGTACAAACCTGTTCCGCCGCCGACGATCGAAGGGAGGTTGTCGATCCGAGACAGCAGTTTGCTCCGATGATCCGTGTCACCTTCAGTTGCATCCATACGGGCGACAGGTTCGAGTTCGCGGTAGTCCGTCCCGTCACCGAGGTCTACGGAGAACGCCCAGAGACCCAATTGTGCGTTGGCAGGGAACATTCGGATCGCGATGTCACCGGCCTGCGCCGTCGCGGCCATTCGAGTGACCCCGTCCTGCATGTAGTCCATAGACCCCGAGACGTCGACAACAGCCAGCGCGCGGGAAGGCCTGGACAGAATCTCGTACCGCGCAAGCGCTTTGGTGACCACAGACGGATCGGACGGCACCAGCGAGCCAACCTTTCCCACTCCACCGGCTACCGGTGGGGCCTGATCCGCGCCGCGGAACCCGAGGCCGGCAAGTACGGAGCGCCCGGTGTCCGATGCCAGCGCTGCCGCCAGCAGTTTGCCGGCGTCGTCCGCAGCCGACGAGGCTGCACCCACACTTGCCAACGGGTAGTCCATGAAGACCGAACCGGACGACGGTACCGACGCGGTGAGTCGACTGTCCGCATGTGCGGCGAGATAAGCCTCGAAGGTCTGCTCGGTAGTCACCGCGGTTCCGCCGGACGCGTCCACGGTTTGGATGCGCCCGGTCGAACCGGTTTCCTTCAGATTTCCGTACTGCGCTTGTGCCACCGGGACCAGGGATGCCGAGATGGATGTGAGGTCCCCGCCCCGCGACTGGGTCTCGGCAAAGGCCGCCACGATCGGCGCGCTGGAGACGGCACTGGTCAGGGGATCGCCGATGTGCAGCGATGGAGCGCCGAGGACATCCGTCCATGCGCCGGGTGCCTCGGCATCCGGCGCCGAGACGGCGACAACCGGGGTGGAGGCGACCGAGTTGCTGATCCGGCGAATCTCCTGCCCGCTCGCCGAAACCTTGTCCAGCCATTCGCTCGAATCAGGGATCCACAGTGCGGGCGCCGTACCGTCGGCGATCGCCGCGACGGTGAGCACGGGATCTTGCGGCGTCACGCTGAGCGAGCTGCATCCGAGATCCGCGGCGGGGATGGCAGCGGCGACAGCTTCGAGTCCCGAGGCGATCGACGGATCGGCCGCCACGGTCACGGTTTCCGGGTTGTCACAGTTGGTTGCCGTCGCAGCTGCAGCGGCGCCCGCACCGAGTTCTCCCTTGTCGCTGACGCTTTTGAACGTCACGGCGAATGCTGCCGTTCCACCGACTGCAACTACCGCCAAGAGTCCGATCAGAACCTGCACGGATCGAGGCATGGACGCAGGTGGTGCGCCGTACCCATGACGAGACGACATTGATCGATTCCTTTCCGGCGGGACCCGCATCAATAACCAACTGATGCCCGGTTTATCCCCCCGAAAAGAATCCTAACTCATGTTAGCGGTGAAGTAGCTCTATGTGGAAATCTCTACAACCTAGGTGTAGATCTGGACAAACTGGGCCAGTGACTTCTCCACATCGCCTTTGAGCGCCCGCGCCACACTCGAACCGATCGGGCCGAATAACGGCGCGCCGCCCAACTCGACTGTCAGCGCGAGTTCCGATCCGTCACCCTTTGCCTTCACGTCGAGTTCGAGACCGAGCTTGACCCCGCCCTTGCCGTCTCCCTTGAGCGAGATCGCCTTCGGGACGTCGTACTTCTTGATGGTCCACCGAACGCGGTTGCGCAGGCCTTTCACGGTCACGACCGAGCTGATCTCGGTGCCGACACCCAATTGCTCGGGAAGTTCACTGCGCCATCCGTCGTGAACCACGAGCCAGTTTTCGTAGCCGCTGAGATCGGAGGCCTTGTCCCACACTTCTTGAGGAGGAAGCGGAACGTCGATTTTCACTGTGAGCTTTGCCATGGCAGAACAATAAGCCCCGTGCGCCTTTTCCGTAACCAGAGGTACCAGAAAGACGCACGGGGCTTTGCCCCTCTTAGTGGCTGACGGCCTTTTCGACGCCGACGCCGGTGAGGGAGCGAACTTCCATCTCCGCCTGCTTTGCCGGATCTTCGATCTTGTTGCGTCCGATGTACGTACCGACGATGCCGAGGACGAATGCCAGCGGGATCGAGACGATGCCGGGGTTCGAGAGCGGGAACCAGGCGAAGTCGGAGTTCGGGAACATCGACGACGGCTTGCCCGACACTGCCGGGGAGAACACGATCAGCGTCAAGCAGCTGACCAAACCGCCGTAGATGCTGAAGAGCGCACCGGTGGTGTTGAACTTCTTCCAGAACAGCGAGTACAGCAGGGTGGGCAGGTTCGCCGAGGCCGCCACTGCGAAGGCGAGGGCCACCAGGAAGGCGATGTTCTGCCCCATCGCCATGATGCCGAGAACGATGGAGACGAGTCCGATGACCACGACGGTGATTCGAGAAACTCGAACCTGCTGCTCCTCGGTTGCGTTGCCGCGCTTGATGACACTGGCGTAGATGTCGTGAGCGAACGACGCCGAAGCAGTGATCGCGAGACCGGCAACGACGGCGAGGATGGTCGCGAACGCCACCGCGGAGATGATGCCGAGGAAGATGGTGCCACCGAGCTCGAAGGCGAGCAACGGAGCGGCCGCGTTCTCCTTACCTGGCGCTGCCAAGATCTTGTCCGGTCCGACCATGCTGGCCGCGCCGTAGCCGAGAACCAATGTGAAGAGGTAGAAGGCACCGATCAGCGCGATCGCCCAGGTCACCGAGCGGCGAGCTTCCTTGGCAGTGGGCACCGTGTAGAAGCGCATCAGCACGTGCGGCAGGCCCGCAGTGCCGAGCACCAAAGCGATTCCGAGAGAGATGAAGTCGAGCTTCGTCATTCCGGAAAGACCGTACTTGGCACCGGGTCCGAGGATGTCTCGTCCCTGCACACCCTTGGTGGTGGAACTGTTGACCATGTCCTGCGCATTGGCTAGCAACTGAGAGAAGTTGCCGCGCACTGCCCACAGAACGAGTACGAACATGATTCCGGCTCCGGCAACCAGCAGAACTGCCTTGACCATCTGTACGTAGGTGGTGCCCTTCATGCCGCCGACCAAGACGTACACGATCATCAGCACACCCACGATCGCGACGACGATCGACTGTCCCACCTTGCCGTCGATGTTGAGCAGCAGGGCGACAAGTCCGCCGGCGCCGGCCATCTGGGCAAGAAGGTAGAAGAGGGAAACGGCCAGGGTGGACAGGGCTGCCGCCATGCGCACCGGACGCTGCTTGAGCCTGAAGCTCAGGACGTCGGCCATCGTGAATCTGCCGGTGTTCCTGAGCAATTCGGCGACCAGGAGCAATGCAACCAACCAGGCGACAAGGAATCCGATGGAGTACAGGAATCCGTCGTAGCCGTACACGGCGATCGCACCTGCGATACCGAGGAACGATGCCGCCGAGAGATAGTCGCCGGCGATGGCGAACCCGTTCTGCGGGCCGGTGAACTGCCCACCGCCGGTGTAGAAGTCGGATGCCTTCTTGGTGGTCCGGCTGGCGCGGATGACCAGCGTCATGGTCACGACGACAAACGCGAGGAAGATCGCGATGTTGAAGGCGGGGTTTCCTACGTCCGTTCCGGACGCGGCGAGTGTGGTGATCACTGTGCGGGACCTTCCAGTTCTTCACGGATGGCGGCGGAGCGGGGATCGAGCTCACGACCGGCGAACTTCACGTACCACGCGGTGATGGCGAAGGTCGTGACGAACTGCCCGAGGCCGAGGAAGATGCCGAGATTGATGTTGCCGAGGACCTTGGTGGCCATGAAGTCGTGGGCATAGGTAGCCAGGACGACGTACACCGCATACCAGAGCAGGAAGAATGCAGTGATGGGGAAAACGAACTTGCGCAGACGCGTTCGGAGTTCCTGGAATTCGGGACTCGCTTGCATGTCTATGAATGCCTGGGCATCCGGGGTACGTCGCTCTTGCGGCGACCCCTCACTGATTTCTGCTGTGGACACTGCCGGCTCCTCGCCTCGCGTGTGAAGTGAACTACGCACAGACGTTAGTGAGATCAGAGTCACATGAAGACGCTGTGGCGCCAGTCACACGGTGAGCAGTCGCGCGCTGCGCCGAACGGTCAGGCAGGCGCGACCAACGGCAGAGGGTTCGGGCGGTGAAAGTCAGGGTTGGCGGAGATCGTCTTCGCGATCGGAGCCCATTCCGAGCCGTTCCGGGGCGTGCATCCGCGTGAAGATTCGCGCAATATCTGCCGGTATCTGCTTCGACGACACCTTGCTCACGACGATCATCGTGAGGAACGCCAGCGGCACGCTCACCGCAGCCGGGAACGCGAAAATGGCTGCCGGCCAGCCACCGAGGACGTCCTCCGACAAACCACCCAGGACGGCGACAGTGGCGGCAGTGCCCGCAACACATCCACCGACAACCATCCCCGCCCCCGCGCCGACGGCAGTCAGACCGCGCCACCAGATACCCAACACGAGCAGTGGGCAGAGCGTCGACGCGGCGACCGCGAACACCAACCCGACGGTTCTCGAGAGGTCGACCGACACCACCGCCAGCGACAGCACGAGCGGAACGAGCCCGGCCAGGAGCGCTGCAATACGGAAGTCTCGAACTCGTCCGCGGAGAACATCGGTACTGACGACGCCCGCGATGCTGACGAGCAATCCGGACGACGTCGACAAGAAGGCGGCAATGGCACCGGACGCCACGAGGGCTGCCAGCAGTTGTCCGCCCCACCCCGAGAACACCGAGCCCGGCAGCAGCAACACCGCGGCGTCGGAGGTGCCCGTGATCAGAAGTTGCGGAACGTACAGGCGAGCGAAGACGCCGAGGAGTGTCGGAAACAGGTAGAACACGCTGACCAGACCGACAACTGCAAGCGAGGTCAGACGAGCGGCCCGGCCGTCGGGGTTGGTGTAGAACCGGACGAGAACGTGAGGCAGACCGAGCGTTCCGAGGAAGGTCGCGAGCATCAGCGAGTACACCTGATACATCGGGTGCGGCCCACCGAAACCCCAACCCGGGGTGATCCAATCCGAGTTCTGCGCAGGCGCTCCCGCGACGACGGGAACCGCGGCTCCCGCGTCGAGAACCATGGACATGCCTTCACCGAGGGTGTGCTCCCCCGGGCCAAGTGTCACGGTTCCTTCGACCACTCGCCCGTCGACTGTGCCGCCGCTGACCGCCACCGGCTCGGATACCTGGACGACGACGTCGGTGGTGATGTCGACGGTCGTCGCAGTGGTGACCGTCGGCGGCATCGACGCGCCGACGTCGTGATGATCGCCGAAGAAGTAGAAGGTCAGTGCCACAGCGGGAATCGCGACGGCAGTCAGTTTCAGCCAGTACTGGAAGGCCTGAACGAAGGTGATCGAGCGCATCCCGCCGCCGACGACGTTGGCGATGACGATGACCCCGACAGCAACGCCGCCGATCCAGCTGGGAACCCCGAGCAGAATGTTGAGCGTCAGTCCCGCGCCTTGGAACTGTGGAATCAGATACAGGATGCACACCATCGCGACGACGAGCATTGCGAGCTTGCGCAATCGCGGTGAGCCGAGACGGAATTCGGCGAAATCGGGGACGGTGTATGCACCGGAACGCCGAAGCGGTGCTGCGACGAACAGCAGCAGGGCGAGGTATCCGGCGGTGAATCCGATGGGATACCAGAGGGCGTCGGCGCCGTATTTCGCGACCAGCCCGGCCACGCCGAGAAACGAAGCAGCGGAGAGGTACTCACCGGAGATGGCCGTCGCATTCCACCGCGCGCTGACGGTTCTGGACGCGACGAGAAAGTCCGAGGTGGTACGAGCGAGCCGAACGCCGTAGATTCCGATAGCCACGGTTGCCACGGCCGCCGCAACGATGCCGAGCACCGTCAGCACCGGGATAGGTTGTCCTCCCACAGCGCCGCGCTCAGTCGTCCACGATGTCGTTGAAGTCCTGCTCGTTTCGCTCCGCACGACGCACGAACACCCAGCCTGTGGTCAACAGCAAGGGATACACGGCGCCGCCCATCACGAGCCACGGCAACCGGATGCCCAGGACTGCGACCTCCGACAGTGTCGGGAAGAGATGCGTCAGAAGCGGTACTGCACACAGGAGCCCGGCTGCGACGACGGCAAGGCGAATCGCCAGCCCCAACTGCGCGCGAACGAGACCGCGGATCATGGCGTCGCCGACTTCGGTCTGTTCCTGCACCTCCACCCGCGTACGGACGATCCGTGCGCCACTACGTTGCGCCAACACAACGCGCTCACGCTGCGGAGGATCGGACTGCGACGTCACCGTGACAACCAACTCTGCTTGGGCGCACGAACCAGTCGATCCTTGAGTTCACGGGTGTGTCTGCGGCTGACCGGAAGTTCGACGGCAGGCTTGTCTCCGTGCGGGCGCAGACAGACCACCAATCCGCTGCCTACTGTGCGGATGCCGGTGACCAGCGCCAAAGACACCAGGTAGGAGCGGTGCACGCGCAAGAAGCCCGCGTCGGCCCAGCGTGATTCGAGTGTCGAGATCGGGATGCGTACCAGGTGCGACTTCCCGGCGGTGTGCAAACGCGCGTAGTCCCCGTCGGCTTCCACCCACTCCACCGAGGAGCGTTGAACGAGCGTCGTGACGCCGCCCAGTTCCACCGGGATCACCTCGTCGGTGGACGCAGCTTCGGGCTTGTTCTCGCTCTTGGTACGCCCGGCCAACCCCACGATCCGTTGAACGGCCTGAGCGAGACGCTCCTCTCGGAGCGGTTTGAGTAGGTAGTCGACGGCACCGAGGTCGAAGGCATCAACAGCTCGATCGTCATGCGCTGTCACGAACACCACGGGTGGTGGCGTCGCGAAATTGGAGAGGATGCCGGCCAGTTCGAGACCGTCGAGTCCGGGCATGTTGATGTCGAGAAATACCGCGTCGATGCTTCCACCGCGCAGTATCCGCAACGCAGTCGTCGCATCCGATGCCGTGTGAACGTGCGCCACCGAGTCCTCGGCGCGCAGCAAGAAGGCCAGCTCGTCGAGGGCTGGTTTCTCGTCGTCGACGGCAAGGACGGTCAGCTGGGCATCAGTGTCAGTCTCGTTCACAACAGGTCCATGTTCCCACGACGGTTTCAGCCTGATCATCGAAGGCGAGAATCAGACGTGAATACCCTGCTTGAACTTGGGAACACGCATGCTGACCTTCGTACCGGCACCCGGCGCTGTCTCCACCACGAGTCCGTAGTCGTTGCCGAACGCGGCACGAAGTCTGTCGTCGACGTTGGCCAAACCGACGTGAGCAGCTTCGCGTGCGCTGGGTCGTCCCGATCCCGACTCGATGGCGTCAAGTGAGCCGGAACGCAGTAGTTCAGGGTCCATCCCCACACCGTCGTCCTCGACGCTGATGATGCAGTCAGGTCCCTCGTCCGCGGCCACGATGCTCACGGTCCCGCCCTCCGGCTTACTCGAAATGCCGTGACGAACCGCGTTCTCGACCAGCGGCTGGAGAGCCAGGAAGGGAAGAACCACGTTGAGCACTTCGGGTGCGATCTGAAGGCGGACGTTCAGCGCCTCCCCGAATCGCGCGCGTTCGAGGGTCAGGTAACGATCGATGTTGCGTAGCTCGTCGGCAAGCAGGGTGAACTCACCCGCAGATCGGAACGAGTACCGGGTGAAGTCCGCGAACTCGAGGATCAGTTCTCTGGCCCGCGCCGGGTCGGTTCGGACGAACGACGCGACCGTGTTGAGCGCGTTGTAGATGAAATGGGGACTGATCTGCGCGCGGAGGGCACGCACTTCGGCTCGATCCAACAGGGCTCTGGACGCGTCGAGGTCGGCGAGTTCGATCTGGCTGCAGGCGTATCGAGCCACCTCGGTGACCGCTCCGAGCATTCCAGGCCACGGGTCTTCGCTGGTGACGATTCCCAGCACGCCGACCACGCCGATGTCCTCGATCAGCAGGGGCTGAGCGATCAGCGCTCGCACATGGTGATCGCTCGGTCCGCGCACCAGGTCCGAGTGGGTGACGAGCACCCGGCGTTCGCCTTCGATCGCGCGAATGGCGGCGTCGTGGAATTGATCGGACAACGCTTCGTGACGGCCGTCCCACGCCAGCAGATTTCCCGACGCGTCTGCGAGGCCCAGACCGGAACCGCCGGTCAGCTCGCGTAGGTGAGGCGCCGCCTCGGCGGCCGAATTCTTGTCGAGTCCACGCCGAAGTGGCCGCGCGGCAAGTGAAGCCGTATGGAGCGCGGCATGGACGGCACGCTCGGTCGGGGTGGTCACCTCACGTCTGGTGCGCATCCACACCGCTGTCAGTGCCCCGGCCACTGCGAGAATCAGCACGCTGAGAAGCGCGACCACGGCCGGACTCAACGCGAATCCTCGTCCAGTTTCCGGATCAGTGTTTTCGGGGCCACCGTGCGGTACGCATCTTCGACGACGTCGGCTACGTCGTTCCAGAATTTCTCGTCCTCGGTCTCGTCGGCACTCGGAACGTCGAGGTACACACCGATCCATCCCCGGCCACCCACGTACGGGGGGACGAAGAACCTCGTCGGATCGCGACTGACCCAATCTGCCTGCGCCCCAGGTGGGGCCGCGGCCCAGATCGCGAGGCGATCGTCGTGGTGGTGATCTGCCATGGTGACGAACTGCGGCGCTTTGCGCACGAAAAACGACGATTCACCGTGGCTGACCCGCTCGGTTGCCTCTGGCAATGCCAGTGCCAGAGCGCGGATTCGTGCCGACGCTGTCATCGATTCACGACCCGCAGGTATTCGGTGCCGGAACACCTGCGAATCGATCCTTCACCCACGCAACAGCTCCCGGCACAGCGGCGCCGTCCGCGTGACCTTCGCCCGGTCGCGCCTGGAATTCGATGACGTCACCCTCGGCGCAGGCACGTTCGACGGCCGCCTCGGTCCATTCCGGACGGATGAGGTTGTCATTGGTACCGACGACTACGTACATCGGACCGCTCGCGCGTTGACGTGGGAGAGCAACGTCGCTGAGCCACGCGTGAATTCGGTCCGCGTCCTCGGCGGTAGCTGGCCGGGTGTCGGCGGGCGTCACCTTTCCGACAAGACCCAACTTCTCCGTCGCGCGAGAGGTCAGGCACGAGGTGAGCAGGTCGTAGTTCTGCTCGAATGCGCCGCGCACGTAGTCGGTTCGTTCGAGCTCCGGATGGGTGAGGGACAGCCCTTCGAGTACATAGGGCAGCAGCAGTTGCTGAGGCAGTGACAGATTGACCTCGGAATCACTCGAGATGATCGGCGAGATGTCCGCTGCCGGGGACAGGTTTGCTGCACCGACGAATTCCAGTCCGTCGCCGTAGGTGTCGGCTTCCTCGGCCGCTGCCCAGGAAGCCTGCCCGCCTTGGGAAAGCCCCAGAGTTGCCCACCGAGTCGAGGTGTCCGGAACGACGTTGCGCGCCGCTCGAACCGCGTCGATGACGTTGAACGCCGCGGTGTCCGGTTGCAGGTAAGGATGCGGGTCCGGAGTGCCGAGGCCCTCGAAGTCGGATACAGCGACCACGTATCCCGAGCCGAGGAACGGCGCGACCAGGCCGATCGTGCCGAAGAGGGTCGGCGAGGTCGACGGCGCACAGTCGTCCGAAATACCCGTCGTGCCATGGCCGATGGAGACGATCGGCCAACCGCCCTCCGGCGGCGTTCCAGGCGGTGTGAACACGGTTCCCGATACCTGGGTCTCCCGGCCGTCGATACCGGAGGTGGAGCCGTACAGGATTTTCACCGCGCTCGCTCCGGACGCCGCCACTTCGGCTGTGCTGGTGAAGGGTTCACTGTCGAACACGACGCCGCGTTGCGCGCTGCTCTCGACCGGCGGGGTAGTCGTGGTTGCGTTGTCGGTGACAGAGACATCTGGCGAGGCATCCGATCCGCAGCCGACGCTCACGAGGAGCGCGCTCGCCACCACGACTCCCCAGCCTGCGCGAACCCTCGAACTCCGAACCGTCATACGCAGTGTTCCCCTCTATTTGCCCGCGCTGCCTGCTCGGCGACGCCTGACACGTTCCTCGGCTGCGGCCTCTTCGATGTCGAGTCCTTCCAATACGGTACGCAATACCTCGTCGTCGAGATCTCCGTCGTCGCGCGCGGCGATCAGTGCGACTCGCTGCGAGCGAAGGGATTGATGCCGGAATTTGTCGAAGAGCGCTCCCGCATTCCACAGGGCGGCCTCGCGATCGGCGTCCTCGTCGACCTCTTGGAGTTGAAGCCTCGCCTGCATCGAGCGGCGTACGCGCTCGACGATTGCCTGCAATTCCTTTCCATCGATCCCGGATGGAGGGTGCGCGGCCGCGTCGGCCAACGCCTTCTCACCGGCCTTGCGAGAAATGTTGCGTGCCAACTCCATCTGTTCCTGGGTACGCAATTGTTCATAGGGATCCGCGACGTCGAGACGACGAATGAGGAACGGCAAGGTCGATCCCTGGATGAGCAGTGTCCCGACCGCGACGATGAACGCGATCGCCTGAATGACGCCGCGTCCGGGGAACGGCTCGCCGGACGAGAGCGCGAACGGGATACCGCCGGCCGCAGCAAGAGTGACGACACCGCGCATTCCCGCCCACGAGACCACCAGATTCTGTTTCCACGTCAGTTGATTCTCGCGATCACGGCGCAGGGTTACACCGAATCGCACACGGGAGTAGCTCAGGAACAGCCACACCGGCCGAATCACGATGACCACGGCCAGGACTGCCAGACCGTACGCGAACACGTGAAGCACCGGAAGCCCGTCGGCGACAACATCGTCGATCACGAAGCTCAGTTGCAGCCCCATGTACGCGAAGACGAACATCTCGAGGAGCGTGTCCAGGCTCGACCACACCGAGCGCTCCTGCAGCCTGGTCATGATCGACGCGTCCGTCGAATAGTGTCCGATCACCAGACCAGCAACCACGACGGCCAGAACACCGGACGCGTGTAGTTCTTCAGCGGCCAGGTAGGCAGCGAACGGAAGGACCAGCCCCAAGCCGGTTTCGAGTGGAGAGTCGTACATGCGGGCGCGAACGAACTTGACGACAAACGCGAGCACCAAGCCGACGACAACGCCGCCGATTACTTCGTACGCGAAGAACAACAGGGGCGAATCCGTCGCAATTCGCGTTCCGGTCACGGCAGCGACCGCGACGGTGAAGAGGGTCAGCGCGGTCGCGTCGTTGACGAGCCCTTCGCCCGTGAGGATGGCGATGACTCGTTTCGGGAGCCCGAGTTTCTGACCGACCGCCACCGCGCTGACGGCATCGGTCGGCGCGATCACAGCTCCAAGCACGAGGGCGGCGCCGATAGTGAACTCGGGAACCATCCATTCGGCGAAGAAGGCAACCACGAACGCCGTCACCAGCACCATTCCGACGCCGAGACGCAGAATGGGCGCAAGGTTGCGTTTGAAGGTCGCGACCGAGAACTTGAGAGCGGCCGAGTAGAGAAGCGGCGGCAGGACCACACCGAGAATGACGTGGGGGTCCAGTTCGGGCCGCGGCATACCGGGGATGAAGGAGGCGACCGAGCCCACGGTCACCAGGACCAGCGGGGCCTGCAGGTTTCGTCGATTGGACAGCCCGGTAACTGCGATGGCGGCAATGACAACCAGCAGAATCCAGGTGAAGTTCACGCGTTCATTCTGCCCGCYGACCCTGGGAGTTCACCCAGCGGACGCACAGAAGCCCGCAACCTTTTCGGTTACGGGCCCCTGAGCAACGGTATGGCCGAATCCGGTTTTACTGCTTTTCGGGAACAGCCTTCTTGGCGGCCTCGGCTGCCTTGTCGATCTGATCGCCGTACTTGTTGCCGGTCTTGTCGTCGGCGATGTCGGCGACCTTGTCGATCGCGTCGTGAACCTTGTCGGAGTTCTCCGCTGCGAGCTCCTGGCCCTTTTCGACCAATCCCTTGACGTTGTCCAAGAAACCCATGTCCGTGTCCTCTCCCGGTGCTGACGCACATCCTTCGGCGGAATCGTTCCTCCGCGCCCTTCGATTCTCACAGGTCGACGGCCTCTACGCCAGAAAGCAGGTCCGTGCGTTCGAGCCGCGCGCAACTCGAGGTAGCGTTAACCCGCCAATAGCTGATTGATCACCCATCGACATCGACAGGTGCCCGGATTGAATGCAGGACTGCGCGGGACGGGGAGCGACCCCCACCCCACGCGTGAACTGCTGTCCCGGTGGTGGTCGGATCGCACCGATTACACCTGGCTCCCCCGATTCCTCGACACTCGCGGGCTGACCGTTCCCGGACGCAAATTAGTCGCGGTGTGGTGTTTTCTCTTCGCGCTGATCGCGGCGACCATGCAGTTGAGCCGCTTCGGTTCCGATTCCGCCCTTGCACGGTCCATCCTCGCAGTCGGGACCATCAGCGGGGTCTATGCCGGTTGCCGTTGGGTGCGAAACGAATCGTGGCCCACCTGGCGCCAATCCGTGGCCTTTGTCGTCTGGGCCGACCTCTGGCTCGCCGTCACGCTCTTCTTCGCGGTTCGCACAGCGTTCGTCGGAACGCTGGGTTGCGTCCTGTTCATCATGATCGGCTTCTACACGGCGATAGTTCACAGTCCGCGTGTTGCCGTGACCCACATCGGCTGGGCTCTTGCTGTCTGCACGACGCTCGCTGCCATGGCGATGTCCGAGCCGGTCAACGACGACTGGGTGGTCGTGAATCTCTATCTGATGGTTGCCGGTGTGGTTTTCTCCACCGCGTGGATTCTGCAGATCGTCTGGCTGCGCCTGACCGACGACGCACGAAACGCTCACCGGGACTACCTCACCGCGACACTCAATCGCCGCGGACTCCAGGACGAGGCACAGCATCTGCTGCGCAGTGATCGAACGCAGGCTCTGATCGCACTGCTCATCGACGTCGACTCGTTCAAAATCCTCAACGACACGCACGGTCACGTAGCAGGTGACGACGCGTTGACCGCTGTCGCTGACCGCCTCATCGCTGCCGCCGGGCCCGAGGCAGTGGTGGCGCGAATCGGCGGCGACGAGTTCGTCGTCCTGCGCGGAGTCGACCGAGGAGATATCGAACAGGTCGCCACCGAGATACATTCGGCGGTCTCGTCCGACTCCGATCCCTATCCCGTATCCGCCAGTACCGGCGTCAGCGTCTACCTCTGTCCCGAGACGGACTTACCGGATCGGGCTGTCAACGAACTGATCGAGCACGCAGACAATGCGATGTACCGGGCCAAGAAGCGCGGCGGCGATCGCATTGCCTGGGTGCAGATGTTCAGGCGCTGAAACTACTTACTCACCGTGGGCGTGGTGATGCTCGCCGGGCAGGTCGTCGGGCGTCGCGAAAATCTTCCGCTTCTCCCCGTGCAGGCGTGCGCTGATCCACCACGAGAGTTCCACGAGCACAACGCCGATAGCGCCGAGGGTGATCGCGAGCGTCGTCGCAGCGACGTTGCTCGGATCAAGCTTGAAGAACTCACGAGTGAACGGCAGCGCGAACAGGATGAGGTACCCGGCAACCGAACCGCCGATCAGAACGAGCTTCCACCACACGTACGGCCGAGCAACGACGGCCAGGACCCACACGGCGATCATGATCAACGTGATGAGTGCACTGGTTCCGGCCTGGATCTTCTGGGTCTCCGTCTGGTCGGGGCCTTGGTAAGCCAACACGTAGGAGATGAACGTGGTGATGCCGATGATCAGGCCCGACGGCAACGCCAGACGCATCACGCGGGAGACGAAACCGGTTCGGGCGCGCTCGTTGTTGGGGGCGAGAGACAAGATGAAGGCCGGGATACCGATCGTGAACCACGCCGCGATCGTGACGTGGCGGGGCAGGAACGGGTACGGCAGCGGTTCGAAGTCGAAGACCTGGGACAGGACGCCGGTGATACCGATCAGGAACGCAAGCACCACCGAGTAGACGGTCTTGGTCAGGAACAGATTCGACACACGCTCGATGTTGCCGATCACTCGGCGGCCTTCCGCGACGACGTACGGGAGCGTCGCGAACTTGTTGTCCAGCAGCACGATCTGGGCCACGGCTCGGGTAGCCGGGCTGCCCGAACCCATCGAGACTCCGATGTCGGCGTCCTTGAGGGCGAGCACGTCGTTGACGCCGTCACCGGTCATCGCGACGGTATGTCCGCGAGACTGCAAGGCAGCGACCATTTCCCGCTTCTGATCCGGTCGTACTCGACCGAACGTCGTTGCTCCGTCGAGAGTGTCTGCCAGCTTTTCCTGATCGCTGGGAAGATCCCGCGCGTCGATGGGACGGTCACCACCCTCGAGCCCGAGGGAACCGGCAACGGCACCGACGGAAACCGCGTTGTCGCCGGAAATGACCTTGACCGCGACCTTCTGGCTGGCGAAGTACTCCAACGTCTCCTGCGCGTCCGGACGCACCTTCTGCTCGAGTACGACCAGAGCCTCAGGGGTGACTGTGCCCGGCGCGTCGGCGTCGTCGACGGGAAGGTTGCTGCTGCCGAGCATGAGGACACGAAGCCCGCTCGAACCCACTTCTTCTGCCTTGCGGGCCATCTCCGAGTCGGGATCGAGCAGCACGTCCGGGGCGCCGAGCACCCAGTTGCCGTGACTGCCGTACGACTGGCCACTCCACTTCTTCGCCGAGGAGAACGGCGCGAGCGCGGTGGCTTCGCCCCAACCGGAATCGTCGGAGAGAGACTCGCGAATCGCCAGAACGCTCGCGTTGGGGCGAGGGTCGGACGCGGCCATCGCGCTCAACGCGGACTTGACTGCAGACTCCCCTGATCCACCCGGTGCGACATCGACCTCGGACAGACGCATGCCGTTCTCGGTCAGCGTTCCGGTCTTGTCCGCGCACACCACGTCGACACGGGCCAAGCCTTCGATCGCCGGCAACTCCTGAACGAGACACTGGCGCTTGCCCAATCGGATGACCCCGACCGCAAAAGCAATGGACGTCATGAGCACAAGGCCTTCGGGAACCATCGGAACCAGCGCTGCCACCATGCCGTTGAGGGCGGGTCGGATCGGCAAGCCGATCGTGAAGAGCTGATTGAAGATGATCAGCGCTCCCGCCGGAATCATCAGATAGGTGATGAATTTCAGGATCTTGTCGATACCGCTGCGCAGTTCCGAATGCACGAGGGTGAACTTGCTCGCCTCTTCGGCCAGCTTGGCCGCGTATGCATCTCCACCGACCTTGGTGGCGCGGTACGCGCCGCTACCTGCGGCAACGAAACTGCCCGACAGCACTTGCTGGCCGCTCGCCTTGTGAACCGGATCAGCCTCACCGGTGAGCAGCGATTCGTCGACCTCGAGTGCGGCAGAACTGACCACCTCACCGTCGACGACTATCTGGTCACCGGATCCGAGTTCGATAATGTCATCGAGCACAACATCTTTGGGCGCCATTGCCACGGCGACGCCGTCACGCCTGACCATGGGCTTGGCCTGACTCACGATGGCCAGAGCGTCGAGCGTGCGCTTGGCGCGGATCTCCTGGATGATGCCGATACCGCTGTTCGCGATGATCAACAACCCGAACATGCCGTCGATGATCGAACCCGTCGCGAGCACGATCACCAACAACACGGTCAGGATCGCGTTGATGCGAGTGAAGACGTTGCCGCGAATGATGTCCTTGACCGAGCGGGACGCCCGGTCCGGTACATCGTTGGTTTGTCCCGACGCGATCCTTGCTGCAACCTGATCGGCGGTCAGACCGCGGGCGACGTCGACGTCGTCCGGCAATCGCTCAGGCGCTACCGCCACTGCTGTCTCTTCTGAACTGGTGTGCTCGTGAGCCATGGTCAAAGATTACGCACCCGGAGCAACTAATCAGGGTCGGACTCGTGTGGCAATGACGGCTACACGAAGATCACACCCGTGGGCCGCGGTTCTGCGATGCTGGTCGGAACGAGCAGAGAAGTCCATCGAGGAACGGTATGAAATACGTCTACAACGGTCTCGACGAGGCGCTTCGGTGCGAACGGCCCGTCGACCTGCCGATTTCTCTCGACCTCAACCGGACCGACAACGTGGTTGTCTGGTTGTCGGCGATTCGGGTCTACTCGTTCGGGATGATGTTCGCGATTGATGCCCGCTACGAGGATCCGGCACTCTCGCTGAGTCTCGGCACTTACGACGGGCGTCCCACGTTCACACATTTCAGCGCGCCGCTACTCCTCGGCCTCGGTTTCGCGGACGGATCATCGGTGACCACCGCGCAAAGAACGCGAGGCTCGCTGCTTGAGTTACGCACGGCTGAAAGCCGCTCGGGCTCAGTGCGCGGTGAGTATTTGCTGGCTCCGATACCGCCTGCCGGGCCGATCGATGTCGCAACTGCATGGCCTCAGCTGGGAATGGACGAGAAGGTTGTCACCCTCGACGGAGAAGGCATCGCATCCGCATCCGAAAGTGTCACACAACTATGGGAACCGAAACGACAACCCGATCCCGACCTCACCAGTGAACACGTGACACATCAACTGCAGTACCAACGTGGGGGTTGGTTCGGAATCCGACTGGATTGAGGAAGATCCCGGGTGACTTTCGAGCAAGGGCCGCAGTCAGCCCAGCGGTATCCACCACTTCGACGGCGGTGTCGGTGACAACGCGTCGATCCTGCCGCCAGGCATCGGGACCGACACTGTTGTGCCCGCCTCTGCGGCCGACTCGCTGAGGCGAATGATCGGCTCCGACCACGAGTGAAACGCGAGGTTGAAGGTCGCCCAGTGGATCGGTACGAAGACACCGCGCGATCCGTCGCCCTTGTTGAGGTCGATGTGTGTCTGCACTGCCTCTTCCGGATTCATGTGAATGTCCGGCCAGCGCACGTCGTACGCGCCCACGGGGAGAAGCGTCAGATCGAAAGGCCCATAGGTTTCACCCAACTGTTCGAAACGTGATGTGTATCCGCTGTCTCCGCCGAAGAACACCCGGTGCTTCGGACCGGCGAATACCCACGACGCCCACTGCGTCGTGTTCCGGACGAGGCCACGACCGGAGAAGTGACGAGCCTCGGTGCACGTGAGGACCAGGTCGTCGATTTTTGTCGACTCGTCCCAGTCCAATTCCACGATCCGGTTCTCGGGCACCTTCCAGTGCCGCAGGTGAGCCCCGATACCGATCGGAACGACAAACGGAGCGGTCTGGGTGCGAGTCAGAATCTTGACCGTCGCCATGTCGAGGTGGTCGTAATGATCATGCGAGATGACTATCGCATCTACCGTCGGTAGATCAGCCAAGGCCACGGGAGTGGGATGCATACGTGCGGGACCTACTGTGGCCGAGGGTGATACGCGTTCGCTCCACACCGGATCGGCGAGAACGCGGTAACCGTCGACCTCGACGAGAACACTCGAATGGCCGTACCACGTCACGGCCGCGTCACCCGCTACCGACGGCGCCAGCGGAGTTGCCAACGGAATCGGCTGACGCGGCCGACCCGTCGACCCCCGTGTAGCCATCGACTTGAACATCCCGGCATCGGTGCCCGGAACCAGAGTGCTGCTGGGCTCCGAGTTGTGGAACTGGCGGTCCCGGTATCGCGGGGACATCGCCGCATACGGTTGCACTGTGTTTCGCGACGCCCCGATCTGCGTCGGGATTCCCCATGCGGCTCGCGCCACCCACCCTGTCGCCGCGGCAACAGCCGCAACTCCGAGAACCGTCGTCTTCTTCATTCAGACGAGCGTAGCCACTATCTGTCCCGCGTGCCTGGTGCCTGTTTTCCCTGCAACGAGCTTTACTTTCCCTTGAATACGGGAGGGCGGTTCTCGATGCGGGCGGCGCGGGCTTCCTGGACGTCCTCGCTGAGCCAGGCGGCGTGGAGGGCGTCGAGTTGCTCGGGAGACTGTTCCTCCATGGTGCCGTCGTCGTTGAGAACCATCTTCATGTGCCGCAACGACAGCGGTGCGAGATTGGCGATGCGGTGCGCCCATTCCTGAGCGTCGTCGAGGGTTCCGAGCTTGTTGGCGAGACCGCGCGTGAAAGCTTCCTCGGCGCCGATCTGTTCGATGCCGAGCAGAATGGTACGCGCCGGACCGCCGCCGACCAGCGACGCGAGCCGACGCATGGTCCACTTGTCCACCGAGACTCCGAGGGTGGCCGCGGGGATTCCGAAGCGAGCGGTCGGTGCCACGACGCGCAGATCCGACGCGATGGCCAACTGGGTACCGGCGCCGATGGCCGGACCGTTGACAGCGGCAATGACGGGGATGGGCGCCGTGTCGATCGACCGGAGCATTTCGAACAAGCGGTCGGTGAAGCCCTCCATGTAGACGTCGCCGGACAGGTCCGCGCCTGCACAGAACGCCGATCCCTCACCGGTGATGACGACAACGTGCGCATGCTCGGCGACTGCCGCGTTCATCGCGTCCCGTATTGCGATGCAGAGTTCGGCGCTGAGCGCATTACGACGCTCGTGACGCTGCAACTCGATGGTCACGACGTTGCCGTCACGGGAGAACCCGATCATGTCCGCTCACTTTCGTTTCTGGAAGGCTCGACACACGGGAGTTCCGAGGCGCCGCTACCGTCCGCATACTTCTCTGCAGCTAAGTTCTGTACATCAGGAGGTTAGATTACCGATGAGTACAGACGACCTTGCCGCACAGCAACCACACCCGGTTGACGTGGTGGTGATCGGTGCGGGACAGGCCGGACTCTCCGCCGCGTACTACCTGCGCAAGTTCGGAATCGAACCCGAATCGGGGTTCGTGGTGCTCGATCATGCGTCCGGTCCGGGCGGAGCGTGGCAGTTCCGATGGCCGAGCCTGACACTGAGCACCGTCAACGGTGTGCACGACCTCCCGGGAATGTCCTTCGCGGAAACCACCGGTACAGACGCCGAACAAGTGCCTGCATCGGTGGCGGTCCCCCATTACTTCGAACTGTACGAAAAGCAATTCGAACTTCCCGTCCACCGCCCGGTACACACACGGGTGGTGTGTCCGAGGGAAGAGCGACTGCGAATCGAAACCGACCAGGGAGTGTTCGCGGCGCGAGGCTTGATCAACGCGACGGGAACCTGGGAGCGCCCCTTCATCCCCCACTATCGCGGGGCCGAGTCCTTCCGTGGCCGACAACTCCATACGAAGGACTATCGAACCGCTGCGGAGTTCGAAGGCAAACATGTTGTGGTGGTCGGCGGCGGTATCTCGGCCGTCCAACTGCTCGACGAGATCTCACGCGTCACGACCACTACCTGGGTGACGCGGCGCGAACCCGAGTTCCGCGACGAGCCGTTCACGCCGGACATCGGCCGCGCTGCGGTTGCCATGGTCGAAGATCGTGTACGACGCGGCCTGCCACCGGGATCCGTTGTCTCGGTGACCGGCCTCCCCGTGACGCCTGCCATCCAGGCAGCGCGAGAGCGCGGTGTGATGAATCGTCTGCCGATGTTCTCCGAAATCCTTCCGAACGGCGTGAAGTGGGCCGACGGTACCGTCGTCGACGCCGATGTCATCTTGTGGTGCACCGGTTTTCGTAGCTCACTCGATCACCTGGCGCCGTTGCACCTGCGCGGACCGGGTGGCGGAATCCCGATGACCGGGCGCCTCGCCACGCAGGTCGAAGCCGACCCTCGCGTACACCTGGTGGGATACGGACCGTCGTCGTCGACGATCGGAGCCAACCGCGCCGGCCAAGCGGCGGCGCGCGAACTGACCGCGTACCTGGGAATCGGCGAATGAACAGAATACTGATTCCGGGCGAAACCTGCTGGCGCATCGAACCGGCGGACAATCTTGCCTGCATCGTCGACGCCGCTGACTACTTTCATCATGCGAAGTCCGCAATGCTGCAAGCGGAAAAGCGAATCATGTTGATCGGCTGGGACTTCGACACGCGCATCAAACTCGAACCAGGCAAGCAGACGCTCGACGGCCCCAACCGATTGGGAATGTTCCTCCGCTGGCTGGTCCGCGAGAAACCCGACCTCGAAATCCTCGTACTCAAATGGAACATCGGCGCGTTCACCGCAATTGGGCGCGGCATGACTCCCGTCTTCGTGTCCAACTGGCTGACCGACGAGCGCCTGCGGTTCGAGATCGACGGCGCCCATCCCGTGGGTGCGGCGCACCATCAGAAAATCATCGTCATCGACGACGCTCTGGCGTTCTGCGGCGGCATCGACATGACGGTGGACCGCTGGGACACCTCGGATCACGTCGACCGCAACGACTACCGGATCACACCGAGCGGAAGACGTTACGGCCCTTGGCATGACGCAACCACGGCGGTCGACGGCAATGCTGCCGCGGCCATCGGCGAATTAGCGCGGGCACGCTGGAAATCCGCAACCGGAGAGGACCTCCCACCGGTCCAGAGCACGGCGACGCCGTGGCCGGTCAATTTGGCTCCTACCTTGCGCGTCGTCGACGTGGCCATCGCCAGAACGCTGCCGGAACTCGGCGAACGCACAGAGGTACGCGAGATCGAGGCGCTCTATCTCGCGGCCATCGCCGGGGCAGAACACACGCTGTACATCGAAAGCCAGTACCTCGCCTCACGCACGCTGGCCGAGGCGATTGCCGCGCGTCTACGTGAGGCCGACGGGCCGGAGATCGTTCTGGTCATTCCGCGCAATGCCGATGGATGGCTCGAACAAAAGGCGATGGACGGGGCACGCCACGACCTGCTGCATTTGCTGTGGTCGGCCGATATCCACGACCGGTTCGGTGCGTTCTATCCCGTGACCTCTTCCGGTGCACCAATTTACGTGCATGCCAAGGTCCTCGTGATGGACGATCGCCTCCTGCGAATCGGGTCGTCGAACCTCAACAACCGTTCGATGGGCTTCGACACCGAGTGCGACATCGCCGTCGAATCCGACGACGACGCAGATGTCGAGTTGCGCGCCTCGATCATCGGATTGAGGCGCCGGCTACTCAGCGAGCACCTCGACGTCACCGAGGAAGAAGTCGACGACGCGTTGGGTGAGCAGTCACTGTTGTCGACGGTTCGCGCTCTCTCGACCTCCGACGCTCGCAGTCTGCGCGAATTCGACCGGAATACAGTCGACGGCGAAGACCACGTGCTCGCTGAAAATGCACTGATGGATCCCGAGCGCACGCCGCCCAGACTGAGCGATCGAATCGAAGGATTGCGCCGCCTGCTCGGCAAACGCTGAGACTCTAGAACACGCGCACGCAGTGCCCGGCTGCCAGCGCGAGTTCGACGAGTGTTGCACCGTGAACACTCGGGACGAGCGCGATGAGAAACGTATCGCTGTCGCTGTCGAGCCAGGCAAGTGAAACGCCCGTCTCGGTGATGTTGTCGCCGACTCGAGCGAGAAGCGATTCGAGTCCGGCAGCTCGATCGAAGGCCATGGCAAGACTCTGCGCCCACTCCCACGATCCTGCCGGCGCCGACTCGAGCGCTCGTAGCTGACCGAGAACCTCGGCAGCGTCCTCGTTCCAGTCCACCCAGACCAGGAGTTTTCGGTCGTGCAACGCGTCGACGAGAGCAAACCACGCCAATTCCGGGTKCGGCTTCTCGAGCGTCTGTGAGTACAGCTCGTTCTGTACTTCGACATACCGTTCCGGATACTCGATCGCGAGCGTCACCCGGTCGATGACAACAGCGCTGTCAGGGGCGAGCAGTTCGGCGATCGCGCGCAACGCGTCGCGAGCAGGTCCACCCACTATGTCTCCAAGGTTCGATTCGGTCATCGGTGCGGTTTCCACAGTCTGACATGCGAGTGCGCCTCGTTCGGACGTGTCCTCTATGTCAGGTCCTGAGGCAGATCCTCCGGAGATTCCCGCGCGCCGCATATCAACGAGTCGACGAGTTACCGAATCGAACAATCCGGCTATCCCATTCGCCGCACTTGTCCGTTTACCCTTTCACCTGGCCTTACAATCCGGATATAGTCATCGGCGATCCAAGAAGCCAACTGGGATGTAGCGAGCCAGCGAACAGTCTGTTACCGTTCAGCTAACTACTCCTTCTGGTCAAACCGGATCGAAGGGGTTCGGGCAATGACCCACGGGGGGTTGACGTGAAGGGGCCATGTTCCGCATGAAACACGATTCACACACGACAACCTCTTGGTGGTCGATCGGCGAATGGCGCCTGGGATGGAAGGTCATCGCCGTTCTCGCATTGCCGATGATCGTCGCCGTCGTCCTCGGCGCACTTCGAGTTCAGACAGAACTCGAAGAAGCCGCACAGCTGAGTTCCTCGTCCGAGCGTGCCCTCGCAGTGCCCGCCGCGATCAACCTCGAATCCGCGCTGTACGAACTCGCCGAAGCCGCATCGGCACGCACTGACACCGGCCCGGCAACACAAGCAGTTTCGGACGCAATGGACCAACTGGTCGACGCCGCGCGCGCGTTCCAGTCCGACGACGACCTCAACGACCAAGTAACTTCGGCGCTCGCCGAGAGCCGTTCCATCACCGAGGAGATCGCCGCCGGCGCGGTGGCTCCCGCACGCTTGGTTTCGCGGGTCGGCGAAGTCTCGCGCGCACTCTCGAGCACCTTCACCAGCGTCGTCGAGCATTCTCAACGCCCTGTCCTGCGCGAACAAGGTGGTCGACTCTCCGCACTCTGGGAAGCGCGACGAGCGCTGGCCGAACAACGAATCCTCTTCGGCTCCGGTGATCCGGACCAGCAAGCTCGTACGTCGATGGTCAGTGCTGCCGGTGCCGAACTGGTCGCTCTGAACAACATTCTGGCCATCGACGGGAGTAACGACACCGTCCAGACCCTCAGCAACTCTGCTCAGAACCGGATCAACGCCCTCGGATCAACTCCGTCGACCTCTCCTCTGGGGAGCCGCGTCGGCGCCGATCTGAAATCCGGAAACGACCAGTACAACAGCCTGACCGACACCACCGTCACCGAGTTCGGCGACACCGTCACCGCCGAATCCAATGCAGCACGAACCGCAGCACTCCGCGACACTGCAATCGTGCTCGGCGCGGTCCTGCTGGCACTGGCCATCGCCCTCGTCATCAGCCGATCGCTCATCGATCCGATCCGCCGGTTGCGATTTGCCGCATTGCAGGCCGCACGACGCGGACTCCCCGACGCGATCGAACGAATTCGCGCAGGTGCCAGTACCGACGAACTCGACTTCGCCCGTGTCCCGATCCGCACCCACGAGGAAATCGGCGAGCTTGCACGCGCGGTGGACGACATGCACGGTCAGGCCATCACGCTTGCCGGCGAGCAGGCCACCCTGCGGCGCCAGGTCAACGACATGTTCGAAACGCTGTCGCGGCGTAACAAGTCCCTCGTCGACCAGCAACTCGGTTTGATCGAACAGTTGGAGCAGGACGAAGACGACCCGCGTCGCCTCGAGAATCTGTTCCGGCTCGACCACATCGCCGCGAGAATGCGTCGAAACGGCGACAACTTGCTGGTTCTCGCCGGAACCGATGTACGCCGCGCCAGGACCGCCCCCGTCGCTCTCGGCGATACCCTTCGCGCCGCGGTATCAGGAGTCGAGGAGTATCGACGCGTCGAACTCGGGCAGATCCCGCCCGGAGTCGTCACCGGTCATGCTGCCCCGGACGTCGTTCACCTCATCGCTGAGCTGCTCGACAATTCTCTGCGGTACTCCCCACCGGAGACCACCGTCTCCATCAACGCTGCCCGCACTATCGACGGCTCCATGATCGTCGAGATCGCAGATCTCGGTATCGGCATGTCGCCTGCCGATATCCTCGATGCCAACGAGCGCCTCGCCGCCGGCGGCGAGATGAGCGCGGATACGGCGCGTCGCATGGGTTTGTTCGTCGTGAGCCGAATCAGCCGTCGCTACAACATCTCTGTGCGCCTGCGCCCGACGGCAACGTCATCGACGCACAGCGGCATCACCGCAACGGTGCTCCTACCGACGTCGATACTCGATTCGTCTCGGGGACCCGAGATCCGCACGCCGCGAACCGGACCCGTTCCCACGCTCGATCGGACTCCCCCTCCCACACCGCCTGCACCGTCATGGTCACAGCCCGTCCCGACCGAATCCGCACCCCCGCGGCCTGCGACCAGAAGTTTCGCTGATCTCCCGCGTCGAACGCCCGGTAACAGTACCGATCGGACCGAGACGTTCGCCCCGATCACACCGCAATCCACTCCTACGGCAACAGCGCCTTCGGGATTGCCACGTCGCACTCCGGGCACAAGTGGAGTACCGGCAGTCAGCACCTCGACTCCGACCACTGCTGCACCCGCCACCTCGGTGTCGTCCTTCGCTCCTCTGCCCGATCCCGAGGGCACAAGCACATCGACGTCCCTTCCCGTTCGTACTCCGTCGCCGGAATTCGCCTCGCCGGCACAGGGTCCCGAGATCCCGGTGGGTCCACAACCGTCGACAACCCCGCCGCCGCGGCACCGGCTCTCAGCCCCGACGCCGACAAATACTGCGGCATTCTTCTCCTCACGCACCCGTGACGGGCTCTCTGCTCGCGCATCGGCGAGGGCTGACGGCGCGGGCGACGGCAACTCGAACGGCGTACCCTCTGCTCCGACCACGATGCCGATTTTCGCCCGGATGGTGTCGGAGTGGCTCGTGGATCCGACGGCGGAGACTTCAGCGGCTTCCACCGGCAGTTCGTGGACCACCGACGCGGATCAAGGCTGGCTGGCCGCTCGGACCTCGTTCGAGATGCCGGTCACCAAGATCGCCGATTCCGGTCTGCCCATTCGAGATCGCGGAGCCCGCCTGGTTCCCGGTGCCGTCGGCGGAGGCGGTACGACACAGCGCCATGCATCCAATCCGGCGGACGTCCAACGTGGTTGGAGCAGTTACCAATCCGGAGTACAACGAGGGCGTCGGCGCGCCGCCGACCATCAGCCCGATGGCGGACAGTCTTTCGAATCGTCCACGATGTTGCACAACGATGAAGGAGAACAGTGAACACTGTCGGAGCCCAAGAGACTCCCCGCGCACTCGACTGGCTGGTTTCGGCTTTTGCCCGAGACGTGCCGGGTGTGAGTCACGCGATCATCGTCTCAGCCGACGGGTTGTTGACCGCCTCGAGCACACACCTTCCGCTCGATCGGGCGGATCAATTGGCCGCTGTCACTTCCGGACTCGCCAGCCTGTCCGCGGGGGCGTCACGCCTCTTCGACGGTGGGGCCGTCATGCAGTCCGTCGTCGAGATGGAGAACGGCTACCTGCTTCTCATGGGCGTCGGTAGCGGCGCTTACCTTGCCGCCCTCGCTGTCGCCGGATGCGACATCGGCCAGATCGGTTACGAAATGGCGACTCTCGTCGATCGCGTCGGGACCACGATGGACATTGCCCCGCGAACGTCGCAGGGTATTTGAGTTCGATGCCTCACCATCAATCCGAGTACGACGACGCCGAACCCAGCTTGGTCCGGCCGTACGCGCTCACCGAAGGTCGGACCCTGCCGTCCATCGACCTCCCGCTCGAAGCGATCATCGCGACGATCGAGGACGTGGTCTCGAACAATCTTGCACCGCAGGATATTCGTGCATCGATCGTCGCACTCTGCGAGCAGCGGATCTCGATTGCCGAGATCGCTGCCCACCTCGGTGTTCCGATCGGAGTCGTGCGGGTACTGGTTGCCGACCTCGTAGTAGCCGGATCACTGGAAATACATGCCACTCTGCGAAGCGACGCATCTCGAGTCGAGCGACGCGAACTGATCGAAAGGACCCTCAGTGGACTTCGGGCACTCTGACTCATCGTCTCGCGTGAAATCGACAAAAATCGTGATCGCCGGGGGTTTCGGTGTTGGCAAGACAACGCTTGTGGGGACCGTCTCCGAAATCGTCCCCCTTCGCACGGAGGCAATGGTCACCGACGCCAGCGACGGTATCGACAATCTCGGTTCCACTCCCGACAAGAGCACCACGACGGTCGCGATGGACTTCGGGCGCATCACTCTCGCCGACGACCTGGTCCTCTATCTGTTCGGAACCCCGGGACAGCGCCGCTTCTGGTTCATGTGGGACGACTTGATCACCGGTGCGATCGGTGCGGTCATTCTGGTCGACACGCGCCGTCTGGAAGACAGCTTCGCTGCAGTCGACTTCTTCGAGGCGCGAGGGCTCCCGTTCATTGTGGCGGTCAACCGTTTCGACGGCGCACCAATCCATTCGGCGAGCGATCTCCGGCAGGCATTGGCGCTACCCAACCGCGTTCCCATGATCGAGATCGACGCCCGAAACCGCGAATCGGCCAAACGCGCGCTGATCGCCGTCACCGAGTACTCCCTCGAACGACTTGCAGCTGAAGCAGTCGTCTAGATGAATCACCAGATGCGAATCGTCGCCGAAAGGAACTGGCATGTCGGATGAAATGCACCATTTCTCGATGGGAATCTGGCTGCTCGGGCTCGCCTACGTCGTGTCCGTGGTCGGGTCGGTAGTCGGCCTGGCGTGCACCAGGCATTCAGCGTCGGCGACGACAACCGCCACACGCATGCGATGGCTAGCCATGGCTGCCCTGTCGATCGGTGGTGTCGCCATCTGGCTGATGCACTTCATCGCCATGCTCGGCTTCGCAGTCCCCGGCAGTCCCATTCGATACAACCTCGGATGGACCGTGATCTCCGCGATAATCTCAGTAGGTGCTGTTTTTGTCGGTCTGCTGATCATCGGGACCGAATTCCGCTGGACGCGGCTTCTGATCGGCGGCGTGGTGACCGGTCTCGCCGTGAACATCATGCATTACACCGGCATGCGCGCCTTGCGCTTTCAGGGTGAGATCCACTACGACCTGCTCTTCGTTGCATTGTCGGTTCTCATCGCAGTCGTCGCCGGAACCGCTGCACTGTGGTTCACCATGGTGCTCGAGTCCACGATTCTGCGTTTTGTCGCCGGAATCATCATGGGCATCGCCGTCGTCGGTATGCACTACACCGGAATGGCCGCAGTCGAGGTTGTTCACGACGCGGCAGCCCCGGCGCCGCAGGGACTCGAAGTGTTCTCATTCCTCTTCCCCGTCTTCGTTCTCGGCCTGCTGGCGTTGGCAGTTCCGATTGTCGCCGTGTTGACAGCACCCAACCGTGCGACGGCACGGATGGAATCCGCCGCCGACGACCTGGCGTTCGAAGCACGAGAGTTCGCGACCTCGAACTGAGAGGAGTACGGGGCGAGTCGATGTGAATCGACGACGCCCCGTACATTTCGGGGATGGTGGATGCCGGACACAACCCCCAGCCGTCGGCCGACGCGGCACTGGTCGTGATCGGTGGTTTGCCGGCCACCGGCAAGTCGACGATCGCGCGGGCGCTTGCTCAGCATCACAAGATCCCCTACGTGCGAATCGATACCATCGAACAGTCGCTGATCCGCAGCGGTATCGCTGATGTATCCGGGACCGCCGGATACATCACCGGGTACGCGCTCGCCGCCGAACAATTGCGACTGGGACTCTCGGTCGTGGTCGAATGCGTCAACCCAGTCGAGGCGACACGAAACGCCTGGTCAGCTACCGCACAACAGAATTCGGCGCGCTTGCTCAGTGTCGAAGTCATCTGTTCGGATCCCGACGAGCATCGCAGACGCGCAGAACAGCGAGTCGTCGACATCCCGGATCTTGTACTACCTACGTGGCAGGAAATCCTGGACCGAGACTACGAGCCGTGGACCACGGAACGGCTCGTGCTCGACACCGCAATCATGAACTCCGAGAGCGCAGTACGACGAATAACTGCCAGAATGTTCACCGAATGAGAGCTGCTCACAGGGTGAGAACGAAGAATGCACTGTTCGGATCTTCGCGGTAGTTTCCGAACGGTGGACACGGGACGAACCCGAATCTCGCGTACAACCGGCGTGCCGGATCGAAGAAGTCCTGTGTGCCGGTCTCCAATTCGAGTTGCCGGTAACCTCGTTGTCTCGACTCGTCCACGACGTGTTGAAGAAGTCGCGTACCCACGCCACGCCCTCGAGCTACCGATGAGGTTCGCATCGACTTGATCTCGCCACCGGTCGACGACCGTTCCTTGAGTGCAACACAACCGAGTAGCTCGTCACCTTCGCTCCACAGCGTCCACATGGTCACGGAGCTATCCGTCAGCCCGGTGATGTCCAGCGCGTGAACGCTGTCCGCGGGCGAGGTCGCATGCATGTCGGCGAGATGTTCGGTCAGTAGAGCACGGACCACATCCCGACTCAGGTCGTCAATTTCGATTCGCACGGATCCTCACTGTCCTCTTCGCTTCCGGCAGCATCGAATGAAAGTATGACTGGCCGTCACTTCGGCGAAGGCTTGGCCCGTACGTGGATGCGTTCTCCTTGGGGGCCGAACAGACTCAGTACCTCGACCGGGCCGCCGCCGTCACTACCGAACCAATGCGGGTTTCGGGTGTCGAATTCAGCAGCTTCACCCGTACCCATCACGATGTCGTGATCGGCCAACACCAACCGCAACCTCCCCGACAAGACGTACAGCCATTCGTAGCCGTCGTGCACTTGCGGGTCGGGGTCCGTCTGGCTTGCCGGGATGGTCATCTTGAATGCCTGCAGCCCACCGGGTTGCCGAGTCAGCGGCAATACCGTTCGCCCACTGACGCTTCGAGGCGCACTCTGGATACGTGGATCGGCGACCTGTGGTGCCGCAACCAGTTGGTCCAACGGCACTTGGTGGGCAAGCGCGATCGGAAGCAGCAACTCCAGACTGGGTCGACGCTCCCCCGCTTCGAGCCTCGACAGGGTGCTCTTCGAAATACCGGTGGACTCGGACAGCGCTGTGAGCGTGACGTTCCTCTGTGTACGAATGCGTTTGAGGCGCGCGCCGATCTGCGAGATGGCGGCATCGATGTGCGGACCGTTGACATTCATTGTGCCGAGTCTGACGACGATTCCCAGAAATGGCAACATTAGTTGCTGACGAACCTGCTCCGCGAGCAATCTGTGCTCATGCAAACACACACTGAAACAGAGATCCTCGACGCCGTGATCGTCGGCGGTGGCGCCGCCGGACTCAGTGCAGCCCTGGTGCTGGGTCGTGCTCGGCGCTCGGTCGCCGTCATCGATTCCGGCAAACCGCGCAACACACCGGCAGCACACATGCACGGCTTCCTCTCGCGAGACGGCATGGCGCCAAGTGAGTTGCTCGCCGTCGGACGCAGCGAATTACAGACGTACGGAGTCGAATTCAAACGCGACGACGTAGTCGACATCTCCTGGCGCGGTATCGAACCCGGCTTTGTCGTCGAACTGTCGGGAGGCACGACGCTCGAAACTCGCACTGTGCTGGTTGCAACCGGCCTACGGGATTCACTCCCGGAAATACCAGGAATCCAGGAGCTTTGGGGGCAAAGCGTGCTCCATTGCCCGTACTGCCATGCGTACGAGATCAGCGACCAACCGATCGGCGTTCTCGGCGGCGACGCTCGCGAGATGTCACTTCACCAGGCGTTTCTACTCCGACAGTGGTCGTCGGATGTGACGTTCTTCCCCGACAAGATCTCGCTCACCCCCGACGAACGCGCGCGACTGGCTGCCCGAGGAGTGACGGTTGCCGACGGATCGGTATCTGGATTGGTCTGCGAGAAAAGCAAACTGAAAGCCGTCGAACTCGACAACGGCCAACTGGTTGCGCGCTCAGCACTGTTCGTTGCGCCGCGTTTCGTTCCGAACGACGCACATCTGACGCGACTCGGCTGCAAAGCCAGCCCCACGGGATTCGTGGCCGTCGATCATTCCGGCGCCACCAGTGTTCCCGGTATCTGGGGCGCCGGCAACGTCGTCGACCCTCGCGCGCAGGTAATCAATGCTGCGGCTGCTGGTTCAACCGCGGCGATCGCGATCAACGGATACCTGGTCGAGCAGGACGTCGAATCGGCTCTTCGTTCGACCGAGCCTGAGGGTGGTTTCTCGGCGGCCATGGAGCAGGGCGTCTGCGAGATGAACGGCGGCAGCGCCCTTCACGGCATCTGACCGAGTCGTCTAGGTCGCGGGGCCGCCGTGCAACTTCTCGTAGGCGGCCTTCTCGGCGTCGTGGCGCGAGATCTTCTTCGGGTTCTCGAGGTCGGAAGGCAAACCGTGACGCTCGAGGCGACGCGACCTGTTCTGAGCCATGTAGGAGACCGAATAGAACAGCGCCAGAAGCACTCCGAGCAGCACCATCGACGCCCGCAGGGCCCACGGCCCGGGGAAGAGCATGAAGGCCGCGAAGACGGGAATGAACGGCACCATGCTGCGGATCAGGTGACGTGGCACAGCCCAGTCACCGATCAGGTCGTTTCGCACCCAGTCCTGCATCGAATCGGGCAACTTGCGCCCCACTGAATAACCCAACCACTGAAGGGGATTCGGGCTCGTGCGTTGCTTTTTGGAAGTCACGGAAGTCACCTGTTCGGTACGCATCGGTCTTGACGCAGTCGTCACGTTTCTTTCAGATGTGGTCATCACATTTCTCTCATTGGTCCAAAGCGCCGGCGCGGAGCGCGGCCTCGTTGACCCGCGTCAGAACGTTGTGGAGTTCTTCGAGTTCGGCGAGGCTGACGCCGAGCTTCGCGACAACCGCCGGCGGGATCTTCTCCGCCTCGTCACGCAGTGCCACACCGGCTTCGGTGAGGTCGACGTCGAGTTGACGTTCGTCGGCGCGGCTACGGGTTCGCGTGATCAACCCGGACGCCTCGAGTCGCTTGAGGAGCGGCGAGAGTGTCGGCGAATCGAGCTGCAATGCCTGCCCGATTTCCTTGACCGCCATCGGCGACTTCCCCCACAGGGCAAGCATCACCAGATACTGGGGATGTGTGAGGCCCATCGGCTCGAGCAGTGGCCGGTAGACGGACAGGACTGCCCGGTTCGCGACCGCAAGTGCAAAACACACCTGCCGGTCGAGAGCCAGCGGATCGTCCATCTGCGTCTGCGGAGCCTTCGTCGTCATGAATCCGATGTTACCAGATTGATTAGTGCAGTAACTATTATCGCACTAATCAATCTGGCGATGATCGTCACTCTTCTCCAACGTCGACGTGGGTTGCCCGGTGAGGCCCACGTGCGCTTCCGCCCTCATTCGCTCCACCATGTGCGGGTAGTGCAGCTCGAACGCCGGACGCTCGCTACGGATGCGCGGCAACTCGGTGAAGTTGTGACGCGGCGGTGGGCAGGTGGTCGCCCACTCCAGCGAGTTTCCGTAACCCCACGGATCGTCGACGGTGACCACCTCGCCGTAGCGGTAACTCTTGAAAACGTTCCAGATGAACGGCAGTGTCGACGCGCCGAGCACGAAGGCGAAGATCGTGGACACCGAGTTCAGCACCGTGAATCCGTCCGAGGGCAGGTAGTCGGCGTAACGACGGGGCATACCTTCGCCACCGAGCCAGTGCTGGACGAGGAAAGTGCCGTGGAAGCCGACGAACGTGGTCCAGAAGTGCCACTTGCCGAGGCGCTCGTCCATCATGCGACCGGTCATCTTCGGGAACCAGAAGTAGATACCGGCGTACGTGGCGAACACGACCGTACCGAAGACCACGTAGTGGAAGTGGGCGACAACAAAATACGTGTCGGTGACGTGGAAGTCGATCGGCGGACTCGCGAGAATAACGCCCGACAGACCACCGAAGAGGAAGGTGATCAGGAAGCCGACCGAGAACAGCATCGGCGATTCGAAGGTCAACTGCCCCTTCCACATCGTGCCGATCCAGTTGAAGATCTTCACACCTGTCGGCACGGCGATCAGGAACGTCATGAACGAGAAGTAGGGCAGGAGAACAGCACCCGTCGCATACATGTGGTGAGCCCACACCGCGATGGACAGAGCTGAGATCGCCAGTGTCGCGTAAACCAAACCGGTGTATCCGAAGATCGGCTTACGGCTGAAGACCGGGAAGATCTCCGAGACGATGCCGAAGAACGGCAGCGCGATGATGTACACCTCGGGATGCCCGAAGAACCAGAACAGGTGCTGCCACAACAGAACTCCACCTGACGCCGGGTCGAAGATGTGGCCACCGAGGTGACGGTCGACGAACAGACCCATGAATGCGGCGGTCAGCAGCGGGAACGCCATCAAGATCAGGATGCTGGTGATGAAGATATTCCAGGTGAAGATCGACATCCGGAACATCGTCATGCCTGGTGCGCGCAAACAGATCACCGTGGTGATCATGTTGACCGCACCGAGAATAGTGCCGAGACCGCCCACTGTCAGTCCGAAGACCCACAGGTCGGCTCCGACGCCGGGGCTGTGCACCGCACCCGACAGTGGGGTGTACGCAGTCCAACCGAAGTCGGCAGCGCCGCCCGGCGTGAGGAATCCGCCGAGTACGATCAAACCACCAAAAGTGAAGAGCCAGAAGCCGAATGCGTTCAAGCGCGGGAAGGCCACGTCCGGGGCACCGATTTGCAGCGGAAGTATGTAGTTCGCGAAGCCGAAAACGACGGGCGTCGCGTACAGCAGCAACATGATCGTGCCGTGCATGGTGAACAACTGATTGAACTGCTCGTTCGAGAGGAACTGCATCCCGGGGACAGCCAGTTCCGCACGCATGAACAGGGCCATCAGGCCGCCGATCAAGAAGAACACGAAAGCCGTGATCATGTACATGATCCCGATCTTCTTGTGATCGGTGGTCTTGATCATGTCGAACATCCACGACCCCTTGGGATCACGACGCTTCGGGTACGGCCGCTCCGGAATCGGCTCCAGCTCTCCGGTCCGCTCGTCCGGCACCGTTGTTGTCATGCTCGCGCGTCCTCTTTCGTGCTCGATACCGCCCTCAAGAACTTTCCGCACGACCATATCGCATGTTAATAGTTAATGCACAAACTAAGTGTGGTCAACGTGGGCATCAATCGAAAACCGAACGTACGCAACCTTTTGCAGATTTCGGTGAGATAAAGTCAGGCGGCGGAATAGGTCGAGGGTCCGCCGCGTTGAACAAACCCGTGACTCTTCCCGACACATCGACAGCACCCGAGGCCCCCGCGTTGCGCGGCCTCTTCGAGCCTTTCGAGGTCAAATCACTCTCGTTGCGCAACCGTTTTGCGATGGCCCCGATGACTCGCGCCTTCTCTCCTGACGGAATCCCCGGCGCCGACGTGGCCGAGTACTACCGTCGTCGCGCAGCGGGCGGGGTCGGCCTGATCATCACGGAAGGCACCTATATCCCGGACCCGGCAGCCGGCCCGCACACCCGCGTACCGCGCATCTACGGTGATTCGAGCCTGGGCGGCTGGAAGTCGGTAGTCGACGCCGTGCACGCCGAGGGTGGATCGATCATTCCTCAGCTGTGGCACCTCGGAGTCGAGCGCGGCGAAAACTCGCGTCTGAACCCCGAGGTCGAAACCGTCAGCCCCTCCGGCCTGGCGCTGGACGGCACCCGTCTGGGACGAGAATTCACCACCTCGGATCTCGACACCTTGAAGCAGTCGTGGGTCGACGCCGCACTCAACGCGAAGAACACCGGTTTCGACGGTCTCGAGTTGCACGGAGCGCACGGTTACCTGCTCGACGAATTCCTGTGGGCCGGAACCAATGTCCGCACCGATGAATACGGCGGATCACTGGAAGCCCGCACCCGCTTCCCAGCCGAGGTCGTCGCCGCAATCCGAGAGGCTGTCGGAAACGAGTTCGCGATCGTCTACCGATTCTCACAGTGGAAGTCCGGCCACTACGACGCTCGTATCGCCCAGAGCCCGGCTGAACTCGGCCGCATCCTCACTCCCCTGGTCGACGCCGGCGTCGACGTTCTGCATCCGTCGACGAGGCGCCACTGGGAACCGGCGTTCGCTGAACTCGACGGTGAAGACGGCAAGCTCGGCCTCGCCGGCTGGACGAAGAAGCTGACCGGGTTGCCGACCATCACCGTCGGCTCGGTCGGACTCGACTCCGTGTTCACGACGGCATTCACCGGCGACGCCGCATCGGCTGTCACGGGGCTGGAGCGTCTCGAAGCTCAGTACGATAGGGGTGAATTCGACATGGTTGCCATCGGACGCGCGCTGCTCGCCGATCCCGAGTGGGTCGAGAAGCTCCGCACCGGACGCGCGGACGAGCACATCGCATTCACTGCAGAACATCGCACGCACCTGAACTGACCTCGCACGACAGAACGGCACTCCCGCGATTGCGGGAGTGCCGTTCGTGGGTCTACCGGAAGTTCTAGCTGCCGAGCGTGACCGGGTCGGGGCCGATGCGGCCGGCCGGGTCGTCGAGAGCACCGATCGCGTTGATCTGTTCCGGCGTCAGTTCGAATCCGAAGACATCGAAGTTTGCGGCGATACGTTCGGGGGTCACCGACTTCGGAATCACCACGTTTCCGATCTGCAGGTGCCAGCGAATGATCACCTGAGCCGCGGTGACGCCATGAGCGTCGGCGATAGCGGTGATGACGGGGTCACCGAGAACAGTTCCCTGGCCGAGCGGGCTCCACGCTTCCGTCGCGATTCCCTTGCCGGTGTGGAAGGCGCGCAGTTCGGCTTGGTTGAACTTGGGGTGAAGCTCGATCTGGTTGAGGACCGGCACCTCACCGGTTTCACCGATGACACGCTCGAGGTTCTCGATGGTGAAGTTGGAGACGCCGATGGATCGAACCCGTCCGTCCGCCTTGAGCTTCTGGAATGCCTTGAAGGTCTCGACGTACAGGTCCTTGGACGGAACCGGCCAGTGGATCAGGTACAGATCGAGGTTGTCGAGACCCAACTTGTCGAGGCTGGCGTCGAAGGCGGCAAGCGTCGAGTCGTAGCCCTGATCGTCGTTCCACAGTTTTGTCGTGATGTACAGGTCTTCGCGGGCGATGCCGGATTCGGCGATCGCGCGGCCGACGCCCACCTCGTTGCCGTAGATCTTGGCGGTGTCGATACTGCGGTAACCGGTCTTCAGAGCGGTGGAGACGGCTTCCTGCGTCTCGTCGTCCGGAACCTGGAACACACCGAATCCCAGTGCGGGGATCGTCTTACCGTCGTTCAGAACAATGGTCGGTACAGAGGTCACATCGTTGGTCTCGGTCATATGTGGATCCAACGCACGGGCGCCAGGAGGCATTCCCCACCGAACCTCCTCTTCGCACCCTTGTCGCACCCGAAATGCCGGTCTACCTTGGAATACAAGTAATCGAATCGCCTCGAGAAAAGAGAGAGCGATGAATCTCGGATATCGTCTCGCCTACAAGGTCGGCGTCACTCCATGGGAGCACACCGGTCACGGCTTCGACGCTCAACTGTCCGGCCTTCTGGATGCGATTCCCCTCTCTGAAGGTGGCCGCGCACTCGATATCGGTTGCGGCACCGGACGCCATTCCATCGAGCTGGCGCAACGCGGGTGGCACGTCACCGGCGTCGACGCCGAACAGGAACCGCTGGACAAAGCGCGCATTCACGCGCGTGAAGCACACGTCGACGTCCGGTTCCTCCACGAGGACGCGGCAGACCTGCACATTGCTGTCGACGGCGGGCACATGCTGGTGCTCGACATCGGCTGCTTTCACGGGCTCACCGATCATCAACGACGGGACTACGGGAGGTCGGTCAACGCGATCACCGCACCCGGGGCGTCCATGGTGATGTTCGCATTCGGGCCAGGTCACCGTTGGCCGATGCCACATGGCGTCTCCGAGGAGGACGTCATGCGAGTATTCGACGGTTGGTCGATGGCCTCGAGCACGGCCGCCGACGTGAGTGAATCGCCTTTATTAACCGCCCGCGGTTAATAAAGGCGCACAGCACCGATTAACACAGGCGCACAGCTCCGGGGATACTTCTCAGGTGACTGCAACACTGCGCATCAGCGGCCTCTCTGCCTCCCGGGGAGAACGCACTCTGTTCTCCGACCTCGATCTCACCGTCGCGCCCGGCGACGTCATCGGCCTCGTCGGCGCGAACGGCGCCGGCAAGTCGACGCTTCTCACTGCACTGGCGGGAATCGGAACTGCCGACGTCGAAGGTTCGATCATCCTCAGCCCGCCAGACGCTGCGGTGGGCTATCTCGCGCAGGAACCCGACCGCATCGAGGGCGAGACCGTCCTCGAGTTCCTCGGCCGACGCACCGGCGTCGCGCACGCCGAGGCGGTCATGAACGCCGCGGCCGAAACCCTGGCTGAAGCGGAGGAGGATCTGTACTCTCCGGCTCTCGAACGCTGGCTGGCTCTCGGCGGCGCCGATCTGTTCGAGCGCGCTGAGAAGGTGGTCGAAGAACTCGGGCTCGGAGTTCCGCTCGATGCTCACATGACGGCGTTGTCCGGCGGTCAAGCCGCACGCGCCGGGCTCGCGTCGCTGTTGCTCTCGCGCTACGACATTCTCCTGTTGGACGAACCCACCAACGATCTCGACCTGCGGGGTCTCGAGCAGTTGGAGCGATTTGTCGCCGAGACCCGAGCGGCGCTGGTTGTCGTGAGCCACGATCGCGAGTTCCTCTCGCGCACCGTCACGGGGATCGTGGAACTCGATCTGGCACAACAGGACATCGCCGTCTACGACGGCGGCTTCGAGTCGTACCTCGCCGAACGCGAGATCGCCCGCCAGCACGCACGCGAGGCGTTCGAGGAATACGCAGGCACCCGCTCCGATCTCGAAGATCGCGCACAGATGCAGCGCAACTGGATGGAACACGGCGTCCGCAATGCGCGCCGTAAGGCCAAGGACAACGACAAGATCGGACGCGGATTGCGGACCGAGTCGACGGAGAAGCAAGCCGCGAAGGCACGCCAGACCCAACGTCGCATCGAGCGACTCGAAGTGGTCGAGGAACCGCGCAAGGAGTGGGAACTTCGCATGGAGATCGCAGCAGCTCCGCGGTCCGGATCCGTTGTCGCAACCACGAATGGCGCCAAGGTAACTCGCGGTCAGTTCACGTTCGGTCCGGTCACGACACAGATCGACTGGGGCGATCGAATCCTCGTCACAGGCGCGAACGGGGCAGGCAAGACCACCCTCCTGAACGTTTTGCTCGGCAAACTCGTCCCGGACGAGGGCATCGCGTCGCTGGGCTCCGGTGTCGCGATCGGTGAGATCGATCAGGCGCGTGGATTGTTCGAAGGTGATCAACCAGTCGTGGAGGCCTTCGGCGCTCAGGTTCCGGACTGGCCCGATGCCGATGTCCGTACTCTGCTCGCCAAGTTCGGCCTGCGCGGACACCACGTACTCAGATCTGCCGCTTCCCTGTCCCCCGGCGAAAGAACAAGGGCTGCACTTGCTTTGCTCCAAGCTCGCGGCGTGAACCTACTGGTACTGGACGAGCCGACGAACCATCTCGACCTTCCGGCGATCGAACAGCTCGAGCAGGCGATGGAATCCTTCGAAGGGACCCTCCTCCTGGTCACTCACGATCGACGCATGCTGCAGTCCACCCGAAGTACGCGCCGGTGGCGAATGGAGAACGGACAGCTCTTCGAGGAGTAGCCAACCGACTCTGCTTGCGCAGACAACCCGCGTGTGCAACTATTTATCAGGCGCACGCAATAGTTGCATGCGCGGCATAGATGGGCACGGGCGACACGATCGCCCGTCGAACCGCCACACCCAGTCTTGAAAGGCGCTCTTCAATGTTGTCGATCCCCGACCGCACACTGACTCACGGAACCACCGGCGAACCGATCACCATCCCGCAACTCGGGTACGGCGTTTTCCAGGTACCGGACGCACAGACCGAAGAGGTCACTGCCACCGCTCTCGAGATCGGCTACCGCCACATCGACACGGCCGCAATCTACGGAAACGAAGCCGGTGTCGGCCGCGCCATCGCTAGTTCGGGTGTTCCGAGGTCAGAGCTTTTTGTCACCACCAAGTTGTGGAATGACGATCAGGGCCACGACCGAGCGCTCGCCGCGTTCGACACGAGCCTCGACAAGCTCGGCCTCGACTTCGTCGACCTGTATCTGATCCACTGGCCGGCACCGGCAAAGGGCCTGTTCGTGGAGACGTGGGCCGCTTTCGAGGAGATCCTCGCCTCCGGCCGTGCCCGTGCGATCGGCGTGTCCAACTTCCTGCCCGAGCACCTCGAACTGCTGGCCGAGCACAGCTCGATCACCCCGGCCGTCAACCAGATCGAATTGCACCCCAGACTGCAACAGCACGCGTCACGGGAATACGCGCGAAGTCGCGGCATCGAAATCGAGGCATGGAGCCCACTGGGACAGGGAACTATCCTCGACGACCCGACCATCGGGAAAATCGCTGCAGCACACGGAAAGAGCCCAGCGCAGATCATTCTGCGCTGGCATCTCGAACAGGGACACACCGTTTTGTCGAAGTCGGTGACACCTGCCCGCATGCGCGACAACGCCGCAATCTTCGACTTCGCACTCGATACCGACGAGTCAGCTGCCATCGCAGCGCTGAACACCGACAGCCGTGTCGGACCCGATCCAGTCGAATTGAACTGAATCGAAACGGCTTCAGAAATTTTCGTGAGGAGTCAACGTCAGCAGCACAGAATCGACGGACTGCTCGGCCAGGAGCGCGTCCAGCGGTAAGTGACGGAACAACGCTCGGTAATAGATCGGCGACGCCAGGGCATCCAGGACGAAGTCCAGGTCGAAGTCGCTCCGAATTTCGCCGCGTAGCCGCGCCGATTCCAGCACTGCCGCAGTGGAATCGCGTCGTGGCTGAAAGAATGCCGACTGGAAATCCCGCGCCAATTCCGGGTCCGCCGCCAGATCCGCAACCAACGCGGGCAGGATCCGCCCAACTACCGTTTCGCTCAGCCCCACAACCAATGTCGTGATGCCGGCGACCAGGTCTGCCCTGAGATCGCCGGTGTCCGGCGTTGGATCAGTACCGATGTGCGCCACGACGACGTCGACCACCAGATGCCGCTTCGACGGCCATCTCCGGTAGATGGCGGGTCGATGCACGCCGGCTCTCGTCGCCACCGAACCGATTGACAGCTCCGCATAACCGTTCTCCCCCAACAACTCCAGGGTTGCCGCCAGTACGGCGTCGTCGATCCGCTCGTCGCGGGCGCGCACCATCTACAGCACCGGTCGCGGCATGAGCACCAGACGCCAGCCGTCGGGATCTTCGAAAGTCATCCCCGCATTCTCCTCCCAGTACGGATTCTCGGCGCCAACGGGTTCGTGCCCTGCTTCACCCAACCGCTGAACTACCTCGTACATCGCCGACTCGCCGGCGAAGTAGAGCACCAACAGGTTGTCCTGCGTCGGCGCCGGGCACGGGCTTCCGTCTTCGTGGGTCGTGAATTCGAGGTGATAGTTCGAATCCGGCAGCCCCAGCATGATTCCGTCGTACCCGGCATGACCGGAGAACCGGTAGAGCTCGGGCAATCCCAGACAGTCGCGATAGAACGCAATCACGTCGTCGAGCCTGTCAGTGGGTCGCGCTATGCGCACTTGCACTACTGCGAGGTCGTTCGGCCAAGTTGTCATTCCCAAACAGTACAGTACGTACCGTAATGTTTCGAGAAGATGGCCGCCAGCCTCCCGACGGCAGCTCGCTGCAACTACAAGCGATCATTCTCCGGAAACGCCGCTTTGGGCATGAACGTCGGCCTGGCGAACAGAACAGAGAGATTGGTGGGCTGCGACTCCACCGGGCGATCGGACCGATACAGCAAGGCCTGCTGCGGGGTACTCACCCATTCGCTGGCGAAAATCTCACCGATACGGCCCACCGGCACGTGCGATCCATCCTCGAGTCGAACGGTGACGTCTGCCCCGGCGTCCGACTGGCCGTACACGACCCACCACGATTCACCCTCAACGTCCCCTGGAGTGTGCTGACCGATACCGATGACGGCACCTTTTTCCATCGCATCGCGCCAGACCACTTCACGCCCTTGCGGTCCCACGCTGTAGCTACCGTCCTCGCGCACCTGCACGACGAGGCAGGACTTCTCGAGCACCAACTTTTCGACCACCATGCGACGCCCCTTCTGTTGCCTGAACCCTATCCGCCGACACCACCCAGAAACGGCATCTTCGCGGTTCATGTTGACAAACTGTTGGGTTTTTACAACACTTTGATGCATGAGCCCAGTCCGACGGGGAGACGCGCTCCCCATCTTCAATCGCATCGGAGTGCTTCGCGCCGAGCGGAAGATGAGTCGGGCCCAGCTTGCACAACTCGTCGACGTCAACCCGCAGACGGTGGGGGCGCTCGAACGCGGCGATCACTACCCCAGCCTGGATCTCGCGTTCAGGATCTGCTGGGTATTCGACCTTCCGGTCGAAGCGGTGTTCTCCCGGACGGAGTTCGGGCCGCTGTCGACGGAGGTCTACCGGAATGCACTGTCGACGGAGGTCTACCGGAATGCACCGTCGACGGAGGTCTACCGATCTGACCGCACTACCGAGGGGAGTGAAAAGCCCAGTGCCTGAATCAAATCTGATCGACCGCTACCAGGCCCACCGCACTCGGCGGTTCCTGCAGAACGAGGAGACGTTCCGACATTGGCTCCCGAATTGGCGAACCCGTCGACGTCGGCGGATGCTCGTCATCGCCCTCGGAGTCCTGTTCGCCACGATGGTTGCCATCGGCATAGCGTGCCTGTTCAACCCACTGTTCGCGGTGGCATGGCCGGTCCTCACCCTGTTGTTCCTACCGACGTGGTCTTCACTTCAAATCGTGTCGGGCAGGCAAGGGGATGCGCCGCGGCATGCTCTGGACGAATGGGAGATCCAGCAACGCAACGACGCCCGTTCCGTCGGGTTGAGCGTGACTCAATCGTTGGTCTTCATTGTCGCCATTTTCCTCATTTTCACCTCGTCGGTGCAGTGGAATGTAGAGAGACTGCCTTACTCGGGAGGTTTATTGGCACTGACTGCAATGCTGATCGGCGCGTGCACGCCCGCGATGATTCTCTCGTGGACCAATCCAGACCCGGATCCGATTGATTCCGAAGAGTTCGACCTCTGACCCGTATTACCGAAGCGCACCACTCGACCGATGGGAAGGACCCATGTCAGCCACCCTCACGATCGACGGCATCTCGAAACGCTACGGCGACGTCGTTGCACTCGACAACCTCAGTTTCGAAGTGCGACCAGGCGAGATCTTCGGATTCGTCGGCAGCAACGGCGCCGGCAAGACGACCACGATGCGCATTGCGCTGGGTGTGCTCGGAGCAGATTCGGGGGAAGTTCGCCTCGGCGGCAAACCCGTCGACCTCGACGTGCGTCGCACTATCGGATACATGCCGGAGGAACGCGGCCTCTACCCCAAGATGAAGGTGGGCGCGCAACTTTCCTATCTGGCCGAGCTACATGGACTCTCGAAAGCCGATGCGCATGCGGCGACAGAGCGCTGGACCGAACGTCTGGGTATCGCCGAACGCGTCAAGGACACCGTCGACTCCCTGTCCCTCGGTAATCAGCAACGTGTGCAGCTCGCGGCCGCGCTGGTTCACGATCCAGCGGTACTCGTTCTGGACGAACCGTTTTCGGGCCTTGACCCCGTAGCGGTCGATGTCATGAGTGACGTGTTGGTCGAGAAGGCTCGCACCGGTGTTCCCGTAATCTTCTCCAGCCATCAGCTGGATCTGGTGGAGCGCTTGTGCGATCGCGTGGGCATCATCAGCCGCGGCAGCATGCGAGAGATCGGAACCGTCGACGAACTACGAGGCAAGGGCGACGGCCGAATCGAAGTCTTCGCCCCTGACGCGCCGGTCGGCTGGGCACACCACCTGATCGGTGTCACCACACTGAGCCACCTCGACGGTCGAACGCTCCTGAGCGTCGACGGAACCGCCGACGATCAGCAGATCCTGCATGCAGCGTTGAAAACCGGACCGGTGCACGAGTTCACGCTACGACGTCCGTCACTGACCGATCTGTTCCGAGAGGTAGTAGCCGCATGAGCAACCAGTTGAGCGGAGGTCGAGCCATCGGGTTGGTCGCCCGACGCGAATTCATGACGCAGATCTCGAAGAAGAGTTTTGTGATCAGCAACGTCATCATCCTGGTCGCGATCGTCGGCGGCATCATCGCCTTCTCACTCTTCTCCGGCGGCGACGAGGACAAGTCGAAGATCGGCTTGGTCGGCAACCAATCACTCAGTGCCACGATGGTGTCCATCGGCGACACCCTCGGAAATCCGGTGACGGTGACGGAGGTTTCCGACGACGGAACCGCACGAAACCAGGTCAAGGACGGCGACCTCGACGTGGCCGTGATCGCTGGATCGGGCGGCGGCGTCACTGTCGTGACCAAGAAGGAAGTGCCCACGAATCTGCGCGCCGTCATCGAGAGTTCCGTTGCACAACAAGCACAATCGAATGCGCTTTCCGCTGCGGGGATCGACCCGGCTCAGCTCGCCGAAGCCACGTCCACCGCAGTGGTCACCATCGATGCCATCGATCCCCCGGATCCCGAACAGGGCCAACGCATAGCGATGTCGATCGCTGCTGTGGTGCTCCTGTACATGCAGATCCTGCTGTTCGGAACGTACGTGGCGATGGGCGTCGTCGAGGAGAAGTCCAGTCGCGTGGTCGAGCTGCTGCTCTCCACTCTTCGTCCGCTGCAGTTGTTGTGGGGCAAGGTTCTCGGAATCGGTGCTGTCGGCCTGATGCAGATGGCTGCCTATGCCGTCGCGGGCGTCGCCACCGGACTGGCGACGGGCGTCCTGACCGTGACGGGCACCGCAATCGGCGTTCTGTTCGGCACTCTCGGGTGGTTCATTCTCGGCTTCCTCTTCTTCGCCGTCCTGTACGCCGCCGCCGGGTCCATGGTCTCGCGGCAGGAGGACGTCAACGCCACCGCGATGCCCCTCGCGCTGCTCGTCATGGCGATGGTCAGCGTGGCTTTCGTTTCGGTGAGCAATCCAGAAGGAACCCTGAGCAACGTGTTGAGTTGGATTCCGCCGTTCTCGGCAATCCTCATGCCCCTGCGTATTTCCGCCGGTGTTGCTTCTCCGTTCCAGATCGTGGGAACGATTCTGCTGATGCTGGTGGTGACCGCTGCGTTGTCGATGATCGCGGCAAAGATCTACCAGCGCTCCATCCTTCGTATCGGCAAGGTCGTGTCATGGAAAGAGGCGTTCGGACGCTGATTCTCCGGCGCACAACTGGCGCCACGCGATCCCGGCGGCACCCCGTCCAGGTAGGTTCATCCTGGACGGGGTGCTGCTTACTTGGAGGACGTTGTGCGAATCTCGGCCGAAGAACTACTCACTGCGGTACTCGATCCCGAGAGCTTCGTCTCTTGGGACTCCCCGCCCGTCGACGTCGGACCTGACCCGAAATACGCAGAAGACCTGGCGAAGGCCCGCGAGAAGAGCGGAGTGGACGAGTCCGTCGTCACCGGTGTCGGTACGGTTCGGGGCCGTCGAGTCGCGGTAATTGCCTGTGAATTCAGCTTTCTCGCCGGTTCCATCGGAGTCGCCGCGGCCGAGCGGATCGTGACCGCCGTCGAACGTGCTACGGCAGAACAACTCCCGCTGCTCGCCTCGCCCACCTCTGGCGGAACGCGGATGCAGGAGGGCACCGTCGCCTTCGTTCAGATGGTGAAGATCGCTGCGGCAGTGGCTGTTCACAAAGCGGCACACCTGCCCTATCTGGTATACCTGCGCAATCCCACCACCGGCGGGGTCTTTGCCTCGTGGGGATCCCTCGGCCACATCACCGTCGCAGAACCCGGTGCTCTGGTGGGATTCCTCGGACCCCGTGTCTACGAATCGCTGTACGGCGAAAAGTTTCCCGACGGTATCCAGACGTCCGAAAACTTGTATCGCAACGGCGTTATCGACGGCGTCGTACCCGTCGACCGCCTCCGTCTGCTGGTCAATCGAGCGTTGTGCGTGCTCACCGATCCCCCGGCCCCGGCGGCCACGGACCCGATTCCCTCACCCGAGATTCCCGATGTTCCCGCCTGGCAGTCGGTGATGCTCTCGCGCCGGGCCGATCGACCCGGCATCCGGCAGTTGCTCCGCCATGCCGCAACTGAACAGGTACCGCTCAGCGGCACCGGGCAGGGTGAAACCGACAAGACGATCTTGCTCTCGCTCGCCCGCTTCCGAGGCTTTCCGTGCATCCTGCTCGGCCAGGACCGCAGTGGCCAATCCGCGCTCACCACGATGGGACCGGCCGCGCTCAGGGAAGCGCGACGGGGCATGAAACTTGCCGAAGAACTACAACTCCCGCTTGTCCTCGTGATCGACACTTTGGGCGCGTCGCTGTCCAAAGAAGCTGAAGAACGTGGACTGGCCCCTGAGATCGCCCGTTGCATCGCCGACCTCGTGACGCTGAAGACCCCGACAGTGTCGGTGTTGCTCGGTCAGGGAACAGGCGGCGGGGCGCTCGCGCTGCTGCCCGCCGATCGGGTACTCGCGGCACAGAACGGGTGGCTCGCTCCCCTGCCGCCGGAAGGCGCAAGCGCGATCGTCCATCGCGACATCAGTCACGCACCGGAGATGGCGGCAGCGCAGGGCATTCGTTCGTTGGATCTGCTTCGAGACGGCGTGATCGACGCGATCATTCCCGAAACGCCTGACGCGGCCGACGAACCCGTGGAATTCTCCAAGAGGGTAGGGGCTGCGATAGCGCACGAACTCTTCGTGCTTGCCGAAGAGTCGGACACCGATCGCCAGTCCTCCCGTATCGCGCGCTATCGAAACCTGGGAGTTCCGCAATGACGACGAAGGACCGGAATGCGCTGACGCTGCCGCACAGTTACGACCGCGCGGCACTCGCTCGTTTCGAATTGTTCCTGTTCGCGGGCATCGCCACCGTGTTGATCACCCGCGCTTATCTGGCGGCAACGGGCTATCCCCAGATCGGGGGCGGCGCCCTCCACATCGCACACGTTCTCTGGGGCGGATTGCTGATGGCCGTCGCCATCGTGACGACCGCCATCACCGAAGGCTCTCGCACGCGTGACCTGGCCACGCTCGTCGGCGGAATCGGGTTCGGTCTCTTCATCGACGAGGTCGGAAAATTCGTCACCGCCGACGTCGATTACTTCTACCAGCCTGCCATCGCGATCATGTACGTCGTCTTCGTTCTCTTCTATCTTGCCGCGCGCGAGGTGGTGATTCGGCGCGGAATGAATGATCGTCATCGGCTCGCCATCGGGGCGCGAGCGCTCTCGGACCTCGCTCTCGGTCAGCTCGACGAGATCCAGTACAACCACGCCCTCCGCGTACTCGACGGCGTCGAAGACCGCAGCCTCACCGACCTCGTCGATTCGATCAAAGCCGGCCTGCATTCACAGACTCCGCCGACCGGCGGTATCGAATCGAAGATCACTCGTGGCCGCAACGCGTTCTTCCACCGTGCTGAGGAACTGCTCCGGCACCGTGTCGTCCGCCGACTGGTACTGACCCTGTTCGTACTGCAGGCTCTTCTGGCGATTGTCCAGGTGATCTACGCGTTGGTTTCCGAGAACGTCGTCGAAGCCGACGACGTCTCCGATCTGGTGGTCCAGATCTCCACCGTCGCAACCGGAGTTCTTGTGGTTCTGGGAGTGTGGTTCCTCTTCCGCGGTCCGTACCTGCGAGCCCTGAGACTCCTGCGTGCATCCCTCATCGTGAGCCTTCTGGTGACGCAGGTTTATCTGTTCACGCAGGACCAGTTCGGCGCGCTTTTCGGTTTCGCAGTGTCACTGTTCATGCTCGCGACTCTTCGCATCGCGATTCGAAGCGAAGAGGCCGCCGCGGCTCTACCGCAGCGAGATCGCCGGCCGACTCGGTAGATCGCGGATCCCGCGGAGCGGGCTGAAGAGCAGGACCAATCCACACGGCGCGATCAGGCAGGCCATGATCCACATCGTCCCGCGCGGTCCCACCGCGTCGCCGAGGTAGCCTGCCGTCAGCGCACCGAGCGGAATGCTGCTGTGCAGCAGGAACATACTCGTTGCCACTACTCGTCCGAGGCGGTCCGGCGGACAGTAACTTTGACGGAAACTGCCGAGCACCACGTTGCACGACACGACACCCGCAACCATCACCATGCCGCCGATGCAGAACCAGAACAGGCCGGCACCGTACGTCGTCAGAGGCGCCAACAGGATGAACGGTCCCGTCACCAACTGACAGATGAGAACGCTTCGGGCAGTGCCGAATCTGCGGCCGAGCGGGCGCGCGATCATCGATCCGACAATTCCGCCCACCCCGGCAATCGCCAAGAGAAGCCCGAGTCCGAACTCCCCCGCACCAACCGTCTTTTCCAGGAACACGATCTGAATCGTGGTGTACCCGGTGAGACCGAAATTGAGCAGAGTGCCGTAGACGACGATTGACCGCAGATACGGATCACCGGCAACGAATCGCAGTCCGAGCGCAATCTGCCGTCGCAACGGTTCTCGCTGATTCTGTCCGCGATGGACGGTCTCCTGCACACGAATCAGCCAGATGCATACGAAGCAGAAGGCGAACGTGAACGCGTCGACAACCAGACCGGCCGCGAGCCCGACAGTTGCAACCACCAGCCCACCGACGCTTGGGCCGATCACCCGAGTTGCGGCCTCGGCGCCCTGAATCTTCGAGTTCCCTTCGACAAGATCCGCTTCGGCGAGCACCGTGGGGAGATACGAGTGATAGGCCGCCTGGAAGAAGACCGTGGCTGTACCGGTGAGCAGCGCGACCAGGAGCAGGTGGCCGTATGTCATCGCCTCCAGGAAGCCGGCGATCGCGAGGCTCGCGAAGAGCAGCGCGCACGCAGCGTTCGCGATCATCATGATCGGACGCCGTGGCAGCCGGTCGATCCAGGCACCGGCAGGTAGTCCGACGATCAACCACGGCAACCACACTGCCGATGCCAGCACACCGATCTGGAAGCTACTCGCGTCCAGTTCGCGAAGCGCGACCAGCGGCAGTACGACGGTCGTGACACCGTTTCCGATACCGCTGACTGCGTCGCCGGTCCACAGCAGTCGGAAGTCACGCAGAGCGAGGACTCCCCAGAAGCCTGCGCGTTGCGCTGCACCTGTCACATCGATCCCCCTTTCCGTCCCTGGCTTATCCCACCCCAACGCGCCACTGGCCGACGGGACGGGCCCGCCCGGCGCAAAGGGACGGTACCCGCACCGCTACTGAGGCGCACCGCACTGACGGTGACCTAAGGTGTTTCAGGTCACCGGTAAGCGAAGTTCACGAGAGGACACACGTCGATGAGCTCTTCCGAGCAGGCGTCCCACACCACGTATGCCGACGCATATCGCGAGAGCATGGATCAGCCGGAGAAGTTCTGGCTCGACGCTGCGCGGGCCGTCGACTGGGATGTCGCCCCCACGAAGGCTCTCGACGATTCTGCCGCGCCGATCTATCGCTGGTTCCCGGATTCTTCGCTCAACACGAGCTTCAATGCCCTCGATCGGCACGTCCGCGACGGCCGCGGCGATCAGACCGCGTTGATCTTCGACTCCGCGATGATCCCAGCCAAGACGACCTACACCTACGCCGAATTGCTCGAGCAGGTCTCACTCTTCGCCGGCGTCTTGAAAGATCAGGGTGTGGTGGCGGGCGACCGCGTGATCATCTACATGCCGATGATCCCCGAGGCCGCGATCGCGATGCTCGCGTGTGCACGTATCGGAGCGGTGCATTCGGTGGTGTTCGGCGGCTTTGCGGCCAAGGAACTCGCAACCCGTATCGACGACGCCGGTCCAGTGGTGCTCGTGACGGCGTCCGGCGGCCTCGAACCCGGACGAACAATCGAGTACCTGCCGATGGTCGAGAAGGCTCTGCAACTGTCCGCCACGCCCGCGCACACCGTGATCGTGAAGAATCGCGAGCAGATTCCCGGCGCAGCTGCCGACTACAAGTCAAGTGCCGCAGCCTGGTTCGACTGGGACGAGCTGATCGCCGATGCAACTCCTGCCGACCCGGTGTCGGTCGCCGCGACGGATCCGCTCTACATTCTCTACACCTCGGGAACGACCGGTAAGCCCAAGGGCGTCGTCCGGGACAACGGTGGCCATGCCGTTGCCCTGACGTGGACGATGAAGAATCTCTACGACATCAGCCCCGGCCAGGTCTGGTGGACCGCCTCAGACGTCGGTTGGGTGGTCGGCCACTCCTACATCGTCTACGGGCCATTGCTCGCCGGAGCTACGACGGTCATGTACGAAGGCAAGCCCGTCGGGACCCCCGATGCAGGTGCATTCTGGCGCATCATTTCCGAATACAAAGTGTCGGCACTCTTCACCGCTCCGACAGCGATCCGCGCGGTCCGCAAGGCCGACCCGGATGCAAAAGAGCTTGCCAAGTACGACATCTCGTCGCTCGACACACTGTTCGCGGCCGGCGAGCGCTTGGATCCCGACACCTACGAGTGGGCTACTCGGATTCTCGATCGCCCGGTGGTCGATCACTGGTGGCAGACCGAAACCGGTTGGGCCATCTGCGCGAACCTGCGCGGCCTCGAACCGATGGAGATCAAAGCAGGCTCACCCACCGTCGCCTGCCCCGGATACCGCGTCGAAATCGTCGACGGCAAGGGCGAACTCGTGGGTCCGGGCACCGAGGGCAACATCGTGATCGGCCTGCCGCTTCCTCCCGGAACACTCGCCGGACTGTGGCGTGACGAGGACCGGTACGTGAAGTCCTACCTGTCGACTTTCGAAGGCTATTACCTCACCGGCGACTCCGGATACATCGACGAGGACAACTACGTCTTCGTGCTCGGACGAAGTGACGACGTGATCAACGTTGCCGGACATCGCCTTTCGACCGGAAGCATGGAGGCCGTCGTCGCCGGCCACCCGGCTGTCGCCGAATGCGCGGTCATCGGCATTCACGACGAACTCAAGGGGCAACGCCCCAGCGGCTACGTCGTGCTCAAGTCCGGCGTCGACATCGATCCCGAAACACTCCGACAGGAACTGGTCGCCCGGGTGCGAGACCAGATCGGTGCCGTCGCCACGTTCCGGGACGTCACCGTCGTCGCTGCACTACCCAAGACTCGTTCCGGCAAGATCCTCCGCAAGACCATGCGGCAGATTGCCGACAACGAGGAGTACACGGTCCCGTCGACCATCGAGGACGCGAGCGTACTGGACGAGTTGTCCAAACTCCTTCGCGGATAAGGATTCAGAGAATTCCCCTGCCTGGCTCGCACCGAACGTAGCAGTATGAACACGTTCCAGTTTTCAACGATTCAGACGGGCAGGGGAAGTTCGATGGGCAATTTGGACGGTCAGGTCGCATTCATCACCGGAGCGGCGCGCGGTCAAGGGCGCGCACATGCCGTCAAGCTCGCGTCCGAGGGCGCGGACATCATCGCGGTGGATCTGTGCGCGCCGGTCGCAACGGCGGGGTACGACATGGCCACCGAAGCCGACCTCGACCAGACCGTCGCCCTGGTCGAAGCTCAGGGCCGGCGCATCGTCGCATCCGTCGCGGACACTCGCGACCTCGATGCCCTGAAATCAGCGGTCGACGCCGGAGTCGAGAAACTCGGCCGACTGGACATCGTGATCGCCAACGCGGGAATCGCGGCGTCGGCGAAATTGTCCTGGGACCTGAGCGCCGAAGAGTTCCGCGAGCTGATGGACATCAACGTCACCGGCGTTTGGTTGACGACCAAGGTGTCGATTCCGCACATCATGAACGGCAATCGAGGTGGATCCATCGTGTTGATCAGCTCGATGGCCGGGCTTCGAGGCGTGCCGGGTATCGCACACTATTCCGCGTCGAAGCACGCCGTTCGGGGGTTGGCGAAGTCTCTGGCCAACGAACTCGGCTGGGCGGACATTCGGGTCAACTCTGTACACCCGGGCAATGTGCGAACGACGATGATCGACAACGAACCGATGGTTCGTGCGTTCCGTCCAGACTTGGAGAATCCTGTCCTCGCCGATACCGCTCCGATCATGTCGAAGCTGAATCTGCTGCCCCACCCGTGGGTCGACCCCGAAGTGATTGCGGATGCGGTGTTCTATCTGGTGGGGCCGGCCGGGCGCGGGATCACCGGCATCGCGTTGCCGATCGATCTCGGCACCTCGGAAAAATTCGCCGGCGGCTGAAGGCCCGAACCTGCCGGATGGGTCTCGAGCACCATCCGGCAGAGGCAATTCCGGCTTGATCAAGCCTTCGTAGCAACAGAACAAGTAGTCGACAACCTCATAGGCGCTCCTCGTCTGGCGTGGGAAAAACCGTTGTGGGATGCGCAACAAACCCAAGACCCAGCGTAGAAGCATTTGGCCGCAAACGCGCGTCATTCGGCACTATTTTTTTGGATTCGGGCATACTGGACAACGCTCCCACCACGTATTATGGACCCGAGTTCACACTTACAGGGGGTAGGCACAGTGACGGTCAAATACGCCGTAATGGACCCGATTCACGGAAAAGTCGAGATCTCGTTCGATGTCGACACGGGGGTCGTCGACGTCCGAAACGGCAACTCACACGCTCTGTTGACGCGTCGAGTCGATGCCCCGCGCCGCGAAGGCACACCCATCGGAACGCGCGCCGCCGCCGACTTGTTCTTCACTGTCGGTGGCGACGAAGTCGAACTCACTGTCGGCAAAGGGTTTCTGTCCCGTCGCTCGTACTCTGTCTCGGCACTCGTCGACGGCGTGAGTTTGAACTTCGCCCCAGTCGACGACGCGAACAGTGCATTCACCCGCGACGGATTGCGGATCGGGCACTTCTCCAAGAACGAGGAATCCGATCCCAGACAGACCGACGCAGTCTGGTCGAGCACGCCGAGCACCGACGAACTTGTCATCGGATACGCCCTGGCCGAAGCCTTCGATTGTGGAGCACTCAACGGGGCTTTTGCGTTGATCGAATCACTGGTGCTCGGCGGCGGATAGAGCACTCAGAGCAGGTGGATTACCAGCAGAACAACGGCAATAACTGGGAAAAGCATCTGCACGACGGCTGCGCGGGCTTTGTCGGGAGACGAGAGAATCAGCACCAATCCCGCGGCAACCATCGATCCTGTGCCCGCCAGGACGAGGGCAATTCCGACCGACGCGGAGCCGGTCGCCGCAATCACGATGCCGACCGCCGACACGATCGCCAGGAAAAGGTTGTAAAAGCCCTGGTTGAAGGCGAGCGGCTGCGTGGTGATCGCCTCTTCCTCGGACTTCACGCCGAACGTGGCGCGGGTCTTCGGTGCCGTCCAGAGAATCGATTCGAGGACAAAAATGTATACGTGCACTGCTGCGGCCAGTCCCGCGAAGATGTAGCCGGCGACGTTCATCGGTGAACTCCTGTTGCTTCGAGTGAATTCTGTATCGTTCGGTCCAATATATACTGGACCGAACGATACAGAAAGAGCGAGGCTTTGATGGGCAGATCACAAGAATTCGACACAACAGCCGTGGTCGCTGCCGCTTTGGACGTTTTCTGGGCACGCGGATACGAAGGCGCCTCACTCGGAGACCTCGAATCCGCGACGGGGCTGAGTCGGTCAAGTCTCTACAACTCGTTCACCAACAAGCGCGGATTGTTCGACGCCGCAGTGCAGATGTACCTCGAACATGTCATCCGGCCACGTCTGCGCGGCCTCACGACAAATCCCGGGACAGACGCCGTCGACGACTACCTTTACTCGCTTGAGCACGCGATCGGCACCATGACCGCCGACTCGCCTCGGCGCGGTTGCCTACTTCTCAATACGGCTGCCGGACTCGGCGCGCACGACGATGCGGTGGCAGCCGTGATCCGCGCCTATCGGCAAGAACTTGCCGTTGCAATTCGCAGCGGGCTACAAGCCACATTTCCGACCGAGACAGACGCCACGCTCTCAGACCGCACTCGAATCCTTCTCTCCTGCACAGTAAGTGCACTGGTTCTCGCGCGAGTTGACACCGAAGAGGCGATCGCAACTCTGGAATCTGCGCGCCGCCTGAACACAGAGTGGCAGAGCCGGAACACGTAGGCCGTAACCGCACTGTCCGAGTGGGCATTCCGCGAAGTAGGGTTTCATCGACTGGAACTCGCACACTCGATCCACAACCCACGATCGTGCCGAGTCGCCACCAAAGCAGGGTTCAGCGAAGAAGGTGTTCGACGAGGCTCTGCCAGGCACGCCGACGGCTGGCACGACATGCACGTCCACGCCCGGCTACGCAGCGATCAGCCTTCGGCACCGACCCGCGCCGCGAGCGCAAGCGTCTGATCCACTAATTCCGCAACTCGCTGCGGCGCGACCGGTTCGAGGTCGAACAGAATTCGGTAGATGATCGGTGCCACCACGTGGTCCACTACCGAATCACCATCCACGTCAGCAGCTTCCGGCCAACGAGCTAGGATCACGTCGATCTGTGTCCGACAGAAAAAGGCGCACTTGAACTTCTTCGTGCCGTCCGGTGCGTGCGTCTGGTCGTCGCTCATCAGCACATCTCGCAGCGATGCGCGACCGACGGGTGCAGACATCTCCTCCAGATAGTCCTGCGCCCAGATCGTCAGATCCCCTCGGAGCGAACCCGTTTCACGCGGGTCGGCGTCCGGTCGCAATCTCTCGATCGAGACATCGGCAAAGACTTCGTTGATGTCGCCCCACCGCCGATAGATGGTCGACGGGGTCACACCCGCATCGGTTGCGATCATCGGCACCGTGATCTCTGCCCGATCACGCTGTTCCAACAACTTACGCGCCGACGCATGCACTGCCTGTTGGATGCGCGCACTGCGGCCACCGGGGCGCGGACCTGCGGACGGACTCATAAATCAATACTAACGCAAAGATGTTGCATTAGGCTACGGGCAGGCGTAGCGTCCCAAACGCAAAGTATTTGCGTTTGAAGTCTTCACCACCCGCACGGGAAGCGCTACGACAATGACAACGACCATTTCACCACCGACCGAGAGCACTTCACGCCCACGCTTGGGGCGAGGCGCCGCTTTCACACTCATCGCCGTCATCATCGCTACGTTCCTGGGCGCCTCCGCGACCCCGACACCGTTGTACGAGCACTATCAACAGTTGTGGGGATTCTCCTCGCTCGCGTCGACGCTCGTGTTCGGCATCTACGCTCTCGCATTGCTCGCCACGCTCTTGACCGCCGGATCCCTGTCCGATCACATCGGCAGGCGCCCGGTCCTGCTCGGAGCGCTCGCATTGGAGGCGGTCTCGCTCGCCCTGTTCGCCTCGGCCGACGGTTTGACCATTCTGCTGATTGCCCGGGTCGTGCAAGGTGTTGCCACCGGCGCTGCAATCAGCGCTTTGGGTTCGGCGTTGATCGACCTCGAACGCACTCCGGGCCGCGGATCGATCATCAACAGCGTCGCTCCGACAGTGGGGCTTGCCGTCGGAGCCGTGGGTTCGAGTCTCATCAGCGAGCACCTGCCCAGGCCAACCAGCACTGTCTACCTGGTCCTCCTCGTACTCGTCGTCCTCGAGATCCTCGGGGTTTGGGCCGCTCCCGAGACTTCGGGCGGACGCCCCGGAGCCTGGCAGTCGCTACGCCCCACCCTTGCTGTTCCTCGCGAGGCCCGAACCATGATTGCGCTCACAGCACCGTGCCTGATCGCGGTCTGGGCGCTGGGCGGTTTCTACCTCTCACTCGGACCGGCGCTGGCGCGCAACGCACTTGACGTTCACAGCTCGCTCATCGGTGCCATCATGGTCGCAACACTGACGGGATTCGGAGCCGCAGCGGTGCTCACCTTCCGCAAACTCGGCGGCCGAACCGTGATGCTGATCGGAACAACCGCCTTGGTGCTCGGGGTGGCCGTCACACTCATCGGTGCTGAAACATCCTCTGCAGTATTGATTCTGGTTGGTACGGCTGTTGCCGGGATCGGCTTCGGAGCAGGATTCCAGGGAACCATCCTCACTGTCATGCCGCTGGCCGAGAACCACGAACGCGCGGGGTTGTTGTCCACCGTCTACGTCATCGCATATCTGGCCAACAGCCTTCCGGCATTGCTGGCCGGCTACCTGGTCGGCAAGGTGGGGTTGGTGGATACGACGCGTGGCTACGGCGCACTCGTCATGGTTCTCGCGGCCGCCGCACTGATCGGACTGCTGGTCACCGGCGAGCGAAAGGTCGAAGCTGTCTCCGTGTCGGAGTAGGTGTCCCCCGATCGGTGGACACACCGTTCCTCCTGCACAGGGTCCTGGAAGTGGACATACGACATCGATCCGCTCCGACATAGTTGTCTTCGAGAGAGCCAACCGAACGCTCACCCGGACAAAGGACACCGACGATGACGAACCCACGCTACGTAGTTGCCGCAATCACAGCTCTGGCCGCCGGCGCCCTCACTTTGGGATTGAGCGGAATCGCCAGTGCCGGAACTCTTCCCACGACCGGCAACACCATCACGATGACGATCAGCAACGACACCGAACAGACAATTCATCTCGAAGGCGCCGACAACCCCTACGGACAGTGGATGCAGAGCCCACGCCAGTCGCTCGCGCCCCACGAGACCGAGATCGTCACGGCTTACAACCAGGACCCGCGCGGCCTGACGGTCGACGTCGTCTATTCCACTCCCGGCGGCGGACAAGCCGTCTTCATGGCCAACGACTATCCGCAGTTCGACACCGACGGAACTCGCACCACCGACCCTGATCACTACTTCATCTCGAGCTACATCGACGGCTACTACCCGAACCTGAGCGTCGGGTACCACCTCAGTGCGGTGTGACTGCAGCAGTCGTCATAAGTAATCCATCTGCCTCTCAGACGCACTCGTTCTTGGACATTCGTCCGGCGCGAGGGAAGTGTTGAACACGGCCCCGCACGACCAGGCACACGCCCCGCTGCCGGTGGCCCGAACATCAACGGGAGAGGGAAAACCACAGTGCGACTACCCAACCAGTTTCTGATCTACGTCAGCGATGCCGCCTCCGCAGCAGCGTTCTACGGCGAATTGTTCGACGCGAAGCCTGAGGTCCTCAGCCCTCGGTACATGACCTTCGACCTCGGCGGCGGCGTGGTCCTTGCACTGTGGAGCGGCAAGTCCCGCGACCTCGATCCCGCGACTCCGCGCAATTTCGAAGTCGGCATATTGGTCGACGGCGGGAGCAATGAAATTCGGGCGATATACGACGAGTGGGTGGCCAAGGGAATTGAGGTCGTCGAAGAGCCAAACGAAGATGTCTTCGGTCTGACATTCGTCATTTCAGATCTGGACGGAAACCGCCTCCGCGTAGCGCCCGCAGATCACTGAGCACTCAGCCCTTGATCTCGCCGTACCGGCGCAAGGCTTCCTCACGCTCATGCGCGTGATCGACGATCGGGTCCGGGTAGTCGACCGGGCGCATCGCCTTCAACGAGTGGACGGCCTTCCCGGGAACATCGCGGAGTTCGGGAACCCACCGACGGACGTATGCGCCGTCGGGATCGAACTTCTCCCCCTGCGTGATGGGGTTGAAAACGCGGAAGAAGGGCGAAGCATCTGTGCCCGACCCTGCAGTCCACTGCCACCCGTGCTGATTGGAGGCCAAGTCACCGTCCACCAGATGCGACATGAAGAACCGTGCGCCACGCCACCACGGAATGTGTAGGTCCTTCACCAGAAAAGACGCGACGATCATTCGCACCCGATTGTGCATCCAGTTCTCGGCCGCGAGTTGCCGCATGCCGGCATCCACGATCGGGAAGCCGGTCTTGCCCTCACACCAGGCCGTGAAGGCGGCGTCTGCGTCCACTCCACCGTCGTGACGTAAACGGTCGAACTTGTCGTCGTAGTTTTTCCGCGCGCTGTCGGGGCGTTGAAACAGGATGTCTGCGTAGAAGTCTCGCCACGCCAACTGGCGACGGTAAGCCTGAGCGCCGTCGCCCAGTCGCTTGGAGAGATCTGCCAACATCGTTCGCGGATGGATCGTGCCGTACTTGAGCGGAATCGACATCCGGCTCGTGGTGTCGAGGTCAGGCCGATTTCGTTCGTCGTCGTACCGGTCAAGATCGTTCTCACAGTATTCTTTCCACTGTTCGAGGGCGCCGACCTCACCGACGAAATCGCTGACGGAGGCGGATGGCGCGGGGATACTCACCCGGCGCGGGCCACCCTCCTTGTCGCTCGGATCGAACCAACGGACCGTCTGCGCATCGGTCGACGCGGGGCCCCGCCAACCGTGTTCCATCCACTGACGGAAGTACGGCGTGAACACCTTGTACGGATCACCGTCCGCCTTGGTGACGCGTCCGGGCGCCACGGCATACGGAGATCCGGTGGCTATCAACTCCACCTGCTCCGCCACGGCCGCGTCGCGCCGTCGGCCGTAGGGTCCGTAGTCGGCACTGATGTGAACTTCTTCGGCGCCAACGGATTCCGCTACACGGGGCACCACGTCCGCCGGATCACCTCGAACCACCATCAGTTTTCCGTCGAGTTGATGATCGAGCGCCGTCAAGTTGGCGAACAGTTGATCCTGACGGGGTGAGCCTGCCGGTCCGAGCAGGTTCTCGTCGAGAACGAACAAACCCAACGTCCGCCCGCCGGCATCCGACGCTGCACTCAGGGTGGGAAGGTCACCTACCCTCAGATCACGTCGAAACCAGACCACAGAGTTACTCACCCAGTCGAGCCTACCGATCAGATCCCAGAACGCATCCCACCGCACGAGCTGCAAGTTGCGCAGCTCGTTCTGTTGTCGGTTCGGAAGCGAGCCCGAGCAGTCGCTGCCGGTGCTCCTCCCCGAGCAGCAACGTGTACAACTGATCCGCGCACAGCGCAGCCTTCTGGCCGTGCTGATCGATCAATATCTTCTCCAGAAAGGCAATCGACTTGGCCGGGCCGGATTCGTAGAACGCGGCGGCCAGTTCCGGGAACTGCACGGCCTCGCCGATCATCATGCGGTGCAGCGCAATCGAGTTGTCGCTGTGCAGGGCGACGACGATGTCCACTGCAGCGGCGAGCAGGTCCGACTGGTCGCCACCGGCGTTCTCGACATACGCGTGCTGACGCGAAACAGCAGCAGCAAAGACCGCGGATTTGTCGCCGAAATAGCTGTACACGGTGCGCTTGGCGACGCCGGCCGCTGTGGCAATGGCGTCGATGGTCGTTCGAGCGAACCCGACTTCTCGAAACGAGTCGACCGCGACGTCGAGAATCTCGTTGCGTCGATCAGCTCGCTCCGCGTCGCTGGTTCTCCCACGTCTGCGCGGTTGCTCCATCAAGTCCCCTACTACCGTGCCACTCAATTAATGCTACGTTGACGTTTCATTATTTCGAACACTACAGGAGCACTGCATGACCGGACAACGACTCGTCCACGTCGCCATCGCCGACGACTGGGAAGCATGCAAGCGTTTCGGTGAGTACGAGGTCTCGACGCGCGGAATCAGTTACGACGAGGCGGGATTCATTCGCGCAACCACCCCGGACGCGCTCGATTCGGTGCTCGATCTGGTGTTCGGCGACCTCACGTTGCCACTGATCGTCGCCGTCATCGACCAGGACGCTCTGACCTCCGCGGGCATCAACGTCGAATGGGAGGCGGGAAAGCCCCGAATCCTCCGACCTCTACCGATGGACGAGGACACCGTGGTCGTCGAACTGGTCGTGGAACGCGTTGACGGGGCCTGGCCGATTCCCGACCTGACCCCGTACGCAAGCCCCGCCGGCTAGACCAGCGCAGCCTCGGGTTCGACCACGGGGGTCGACGCCTTCTTCCGGCCGGCGGCGACGCACAGCGCGATCCCGACGGCAATCCAGCACACCAGCACCAGAAGTGGCGTGGCGGCGCCATGGCCGTCGAAGAACGACATCGAACGGACGGATGCTCCTGCGGCGCCAGGTGGGAGCAGCTGCCCCAATGCACCCCAGCCTGCGGGCAACCACGCGGCAGTTGTCGCCATCCCCGAGAGTGGGTTTCCGATGAACATCATCGTGACGGCACCCAACGCGAATCCCTTCATCCCGAGCAGGGATTCGAGTCCCAGAATGGGCAGCGAGATGGCCGACATGCCCATGGTGAGTGCGAGCGCGGTGAGCAGGTAGTTTCCGTCAAGACTGTTGGTGCCGAACTGCAGAATGGCAGTCAGTGCAAAACCCGCGACAACCGCGACGCCGGCAGCGCCCAACACTCGCTTGACAATGCTCCGCGGAAACAGTTGCACGAGAACAACAGCAGGCATGATTCCGCCGAACACCAAGGGCAAGGCCAATGCCGTGAGCCCAGCACCGGTCGGGTCGTCCGCAGTCAGCGGCACAACGTCTTCGACGGGCACCTTTGCCCCCGAGGCCTCCGAGAGGCTGTTGGCCACCCCGGTCAGGGTCTGGGCGATCGGGGTTCCGCCTGCAGTCGCGATCAACACGTGAGGACCGTTGGCATCAACGGCGATTCCGCCGACCACGTCGCGATTCCGAATCGCGTCACGCAGGGCGTCGGCGTCAGCGAATTCTCGAGTATCGAAGGCGCCTTGCTTACTCGCCTCGAGCGAGGTGCTGATCTGTTCGGTTGCCGGAGCTGGACCGGTGATGCCCAACTTCAGTTCGTGCGGGCCACTGTTGACCGAGGGCAGTACGAAGGCAAGCAGCATCAGCCCGATCACGGCGGACAAGCCCAACACCACAGCCACCAACTTCTTGCGGTCCCGTGCTTCAACTTCGGCGTTCATAACTACCTTCCCTAAGTGGAAGTTTTTCCTCCACTATTTGTGGAAGATATTCCTCCGGTTATGATGAACTGTCAATACCGGAGGTGAATGTGCGAGCCGATGCACGTGAACGCAGAAACGCAATAGTCGACGCCGCACGAGCGGTGTTCACCGAGCGCGGGCACGACGCGCCCCTCGACGCAGTCGCAGAACTCGCGAAAGTGGGCATCGCCACGCTGTATCGGAACTTTCCGACGCGCGAGGACCTCGTGACCGCCGTCGCCGTCGCAACACTGACCGATGTTCGCGAGGCTGCCGACATCGCACTCACGGCAATGTCCACCGATCCCACAAACGCGTGGCACACGCTGGTGGACCGCCTCGTGGAACTGCGCCTGGGTGCGCTCATTCCTGCACTGGTGGAACGCAGTTTCACCGAGCTGGCGCCCGAAGTTCTGGCGGTGCGTGAGGTGACGAAATCGAAGATGACCGCGACGATCGGCGCCGCTCAGAGCGCCGGACTGGTTCGCGCCGATCTGCAACCGCTCGAATTCGTCATGGCTCTGGCCAAACTGACGCGCCCGCAAATCGAATTGTCCGACGAGGCCATGCCGAACCTGGTCCCGCGGTTGGTCGCGGTGTTCATGGCCGGTTTGCGTCCGGACGGTACCGACTTGCCGGTCTGATCGGCGAAACCCGACGTACCAGGCAAGGCACAATGGGGCTGTGACCGAGATACCGAAAATCCTCGTAGTCGACGACGACGCAGACGTCCTGACCTCACTCGAACGCGGATTGCGGCTCTCGGGATTCACCGTACTGACGGCAGTGGACGGCGCCGACGCGCTCCGAGTGATCTCCGACAAGCGACCGGACGCGGTAGTCCTCGACATCAACATGCCGGTGCTCGACGGCACCGGTGTGGTGACGGCGCTTCGTGCCGCCGGCAACGAAATCCCGATCTGCGTGCTCAGCGCACGCAATTCGGTCGACGATCGCATCGCCGGGCTCGAATCCGGCGCAGACGACTACATGGTCAAACCGTTTGTCCTCGCCGAACTGGTTGCCCGGATCCGCGCAATGCTCCGTCGCAGCAACACTCCGGCCGGTGATCACTCCGAGGGAACGAACACCCTGCGGGTCGGCAACCTCGACATCGACCTCTCCGGCCGCCGGGTTCGCGTCGACGGCAAGGAAGTACCGCTCACCAAACGCGAATTCGAGCTACTCGAAGTGCTCGCTCACAATTCCGGCATCGTGCTTACTCGCGAACGTCTCCTCGAACTCGTGTGGGGCTACGACTTCGTCGCCGACACCAACGTCGTGGACGTCTTCATCGGCTACCTGCGTCGAAAGTTCGAATCCGGCGGTTCACCTCGTCTGCTGCATACCGTTCGCGGCGTCGGGTTCGTGCTTCGGGAGAACCCGTGAAGCGTCGCCGCTTCTCACTACGAACTCGCGTTGCCGCGGCCGCGGCACTGGGGGCGACGTTCATCGTCATCGCACTCGGCGTGGTCGTTGCACTGGCTATCGCACGAAACAATCTGGCGCAGTTGGACCGTCGATTGGAGACGGCATCGACGGTCATCGTGGCCAATGCGGCTACAGCGGGACCTTTTCTCGGCGCGTTCGGTGACGGCGGAGCGTTCTCCGTGACCATCCGCTCCGATACCGACGGAACCGTCAAATCCAGTACCCCGACGCGACTGCCCGAATTACCGGTCGGCTCGGCGACCGTCGACGTGGACGGTACGAAGTACCGGGCTTACACCGCCGAGGCCGACGGAATCAATGCCCTGGTCTCGCTGGCGGTTCCCTATGCCGAGGCGCGGGACATCACGGTCGACCAACAGCGTCAGGTTGCGTTCTTCGGCGTCGGAGCCGTAGCGGCCGCAGCCGCGTTGGGATGGTTGTTCGGTGGCCCGGCGGTGCGCCCACTCGTGGAATTGACCCGCCGGATCGCCAGGCGAGATCCCGATCTCGCCACCGAGGTTTCCGGCATCCGTGAAGCGGACGAGCTTGCCGCAGCAGCAGAATCGATGCTCAGCGACGTCGCCCGGGCACAGGCCGCGACCAACTCGGCCCTTGCTGCCGCTCGGGACTTTGCTTCCGCGTCGGCTCACGAACTCCGAACTCCGTTGACGGCGATGCGAACCGACATCGAAGTGTTGTCCATTCACGATCTCGACCACGAGCAGCGACGTGAGATCCTCACAGATCTGGCCCGCGCACAGGGCCGCGTCGAATCGACTCTCCGGGACCTGGAGCGACTGGCGAAGGGCGAGTTGTCGACGGCTGAGGACTTCAAGGACACCGATTTGACCGAGGTATGCGACATCGCTGCCGACGATGCACGACGCCACCACCCGAGCGTCGATGTCAGTGTCGTCACGGTGGATTCCCCACTGCCCTATTGCATCCGGGCCCTTCCCGGCGGAATCCGGTTGATCCTCGACAACGCGATCACCAATGCAGTCCGCCACGGCGGCGCGAGCACGGTGCGCATCACCCTCGCGCGCCCGGTCGATTCACCGGACACCGTCACGATCACGATCGACGACAACGGTTGCGGAATACCGGCCGAGGAACGCTCGAGCGTCTTCGAACGCTTCACTCGCGGATCGACGGCAGGCAAGACGGGTTCCGGTTTGGGCCTGGCACTGGTGGCGCAGCAGGCGGCCCTGCACGGCGGACGTACGACATTTCACGACAGTCCGCTCGGCGGGGCTCGCCTGCTGGTCGAACTCAGGGATCAGCCCGGACCCGAATAGCCCCTTCAGGTCTCGATCAACTCGCCGATCCCTGACGCTGTCACTTCGATGACCCGAGCCGAGCCGATGTCGAAGAACAGTCCGGCGATACGCAGGCGACCATCCACACGGGCCTGACCGACCAGAGGATGGCGTTCGAGAGTCTGCAATTGGACTGCAACATTGACCATTCCGAGCTGATCGACCTCCGAGAAACCCGCCTCGGCCGCAGCACGCGCCACCGGATGGCCACTCGTATATGCCTGCAAGCTCGTCTCCGCATTCCTCAACCACTCACCGACAACTCCCGCTTCCGACGAACTGTTCGTCAGGAGTGCCTGCATCGCGCCGCAACCCGAGTGTCCGCACACGATCACCGAACTGACACCCAACTCGTCGATCCCGAAGGCCAGTGCCGCTTCCACCGACGTATCGCGGCCGCCGGCAGGAACCAAGTTTCCGACGTTGCGCACAGTGAACAGGTCACCTGGGCCACTGCTCGTGATGAT